>NZ_JBEXUE010000052.1:0-33383 GCF_040614275.1 Streptosporangium sp. NPDC006013 | reverse complement strand
CGGGGCGTCGCGTACACGTGTCCGAGGGGGAGGAATTCATCCCTGCCGGAGGGACAAAAACGCTCCCGAGACGGTGACGATCCGCCCCGGAGGTGGGCGTGCCCACCGTGCGGGACCACCCGCTACACGGGGAGGACGGTCTCGCTGGATCCGTCCACCCCGGAAGGGGGACGGGCGTCAGCGGGTCCCGGTCCGCTCCGCGGAGGGTTCGACGCTCCCCGGAGAGGACGGCATGCCCAGCCGCATCCGCATCGCGTGCTCCACGAGGGCGATGAGCACCTCCTTGCCCGACTCCCGCTGCCTGGCGTCGCACAGCACGATCGGGATGTCCTCGTGGAGGGTCAGCCCGAGCCTGACCTCGTCGAGCTCGTAGCGGCGAGCCCCGTCGAAGCAGTTGACCGCGACGATGAAGGGCGTCTCGCGCCTCTCGAAGTAGTCGAGCGAGGGGAAGCAGTCGGCCAGCCTGCGGGTGTCGGCGAGGACCACCGCGCCCAGCGCGCCCAGCGCCAGCTCGTCCCAGAGGAACCAGAAGCGCTCCTGCCCAGGCGTGCCGAACAGGTAGAGGCGGTAGTCGTCGCCGATGGTGATGCGGCCGAAGTCCATCGCGACAGTGGTGGTCTGCTTGGTCTCCACGCCCGACAGGTCGTCGACACCGATACCCCGGTCACTCAGAGTCTCCTCGGTGCGCAGCGGCTCGATCTCGGAGACCGCGCCGACCAGCGTGGTCTTGCCCGCGCCGAACCCTCCGGCGACCAGGATCTTGATCGCCTTGGGCAGCTTCACGCGCCCGGCGTCGCGGTTAGAGCGCACGGAGTCCATCGAGCACCGCCCTGTACAGCATCTCGTCGTGCATGTCCGTCTCCGAATGCGGTTCTTGTATGGCGATGAATCCCTGGTCGAGCAGGTCACTGAGCAGGACACGGACCGTGCCTGCCGGAAGATTCGTGTGGGCGGCGATCTCCGCGACCGACTGGGGCAGTCGGCAGAGCCGGACGATGGCCAGGCACTCCGGGTCCAGGCCCGGCTCCCTCGACGAGACCTGCCGGATGGTCACCACCAGGGTGATGAGGTCGAACCTGCCGCGAGTCGGTTCGGTCCTGCCCCGCGTCAGGACGTACGGCCTGACGATCGGCCCCGCCTCGTCGCCGACCCACTGGGCCTCGGGCTGCTCGTCGAAGATGCTCATCGCGTGCCGTCGCCTCTGAAGGAGGAGTCGGCAGTCCGGGTGGGCGAAGTGAGGTACTGGCCGACGCGGGTGACGAGCATGGCCATCTCGTAGGCGACCAGGCCGACGTCGGCCTCGGCTCCGCAGAGCACCGCCAGACACGCTCCCTGCCCGGCGGCCGTCACGATCAGGTACGCCGTCCGCATCTCGATGATGGTCTGGCGCATCGGCCCGCCACCGACCCGGTCGCTGACCCCCCGGCCCAGGCTCTGGATCGCCGATCCGACGGCGGCCAGATGTTCGGCGTCGGCGGGGGGGAATCCCGCCGACGCGGCGAGCAGCAGGCCGTCCGTGGAGAACACGATTCCGTGCTGAGCTTCCTCCACCCGCGAGACCAGGTCGTCCAGCAACCAGGCCAGGTCCGTGAAAGATCCTGTTCCCTGCACCACTCGTTGTCCTCTCCTTCTGCCTGCCGATGTTCCGTCGCGGGCCCTCGGCGCCTCATCGGCACCGACCCGGCACGCGCTCACATATTGGGGTCACGCGGCGGGCCCACCCTCGTCCACGGGATCGCCTGCCCGCCTGGTCAGCTGGGCCGCGTCGTCGCGGCCGCGGCGCGTGCCCGCCTGGAAGGACGCCATGGCCGCGCGGATCATCTCCGGGGAGCGCTCGTCGGCGCCGTCGTCGTCCGGGGGCACCGGCGCCGCCACCTCGTCGTCCTGCAGCGGGGCGGCGAGATGCGTCTGGGGAACACGCCTCGGGAGGCCGCCCGGTGTGTGGCTGCTGTCGGGCGGGGGCAGCACGGGCGGCAGTGCCGCCCCCGGGCCGCCCGAACGTCCGGGAGCGGTGGAGCCGTCGGGCGCGCCCGGTGCGGCGGGAGGTCCGGGGTTCGTGAAGTCGGGCAGGCTCATAGGTGCTCCGGAGTCGGGCAGCTGCCTGAGTGCCGCGGGATCGGCGAAGCGGCCGGGGGCCGCCGGATCGGCGAGACCCGCGGGAAGGCCCGGGTCTGCGACGCGGCCGGGAGACGCGGGTTCCCACGCCTCGGGCCAGGCCCCCGGGACGGACTCGCCGACGGGCTCTCCCTCGGCACCGCCGGTCCGCACCGGGCCGGCGATGCCCAGGGGATCGCCTGCCCGGCCGCGGACCGCGGCGACCGCGGACGTGGTGCCGTTCATCTCGCCGGTGCTCGCCGAGCGTGCCTGTGGGATGCCGACGCCGACGGAGGGGGCCGGCTGCTCCTCGTTGATCAGGTCCTGCGGGATGAGGACGACGACGGTCGTGCCGCCGTACGGGGACGCCTTGAAGGTCACCCGGACGTTGTGCCGTTCGGCCAGGCGGCTGACGACGTACAGACCCAGGCGGGCGTTACCGGAGAGCTTGAGCTCCGGAGGGTTGGCGATCCGCTCGTTGGCCCCCGCGATGTCCGCGGCGCTCATGCCCAGCCCCCGGTCCTCGATCTCCAGCGCGTAGCCGTGAGCCACGAGGTGCCCGCCGACCTGGACCGTGGTGTAGGGCGGGGAGAAGGAGGCGGCGTTCTCGACGAGTTCGGCGATCAGGTGGATCACATCGCTCACGGCCCGGCCGTCCAGCGCCACCTCGCCCAGGGGCATCACGTCGACCCGGGTGTAGTCCTCGATCTCGGCGAGCGAGCCGCGGACCACGTCGATCATCGGGACCGCGTCGCGCCAGGCCCGGCCGGGCGCCGCACCGGCGAGTACGAGGAGGTTCTCCGCGTAGCGTCGCATCCGGGTCGCCAGGTGGTCGAGCCGGAACAGGTCGCGCAGCTCCTGCGGGTCGTTCTCGCGCCGCTCCATGACGTCGAGCACGCTCAGCTGGCGGTGCACGAGCGACTGGGTGCGGCGGGCGAGGTTGCGCAGGATGTCGGCGATGTCGCGACGGAGCTGGGCCTGCTCCGCGGCGACCTTGATGGCGGTCTGCTGCACGGCGTTGAACGCCTGGCCGACCTGCCCGATCTGGTCGTCGCCGAACTTGAGGGGCGGTGCCTCGGCCGCGACGTCCACGGTCTCCCCGTGGCCGATCCGCTCGACCACGGAGGGCAATCGCTCGTTGGCGAGCTCCCAGGCGGCGGCCCGCAGCTTCTCCAGCTGCTGGACCAGGGCGCGAGCCGTGGTGATGGCCAGGACGACCGAGGCGATGACGGCCACCAGACCCAGGCCGCCGGCCAGCGCGAGCCGCACGACGACGCCGACGGCGACCGGGCCCGACCGCTCGACCACGCCGCTGCCGGCCGTGAGCACCGCCTCCGTCAGCTTGGCCTGTGCGGGCTGGGCGTCGGAGCTCCATCGCGCGACGTCGATCATTCCGGTGGACACCACGTTCGCGTCCCCGATCAGCTGCTCCTCCATGGCTCTCAGCCGGGTGAACTGCTCGCTGGTGGCCAGCTGTCGGTAGGCTTCCTGGTCGGCTACGGGCAGTTCGGCCACCGCCTCGGTGAGGAGGAAGCGCCGCGTGCCGACGATCTGCGTGAATCTGACCTGCTCGCCGTCGGCGAACCTGCCCGCCGTCAGGGCGCCCATCACCAGGGCGTCTCCCTGGGACAGCATGTCCCGGGCCCGGTTCATCTCGATGAGCGTGCGGGTGTCCTTGGCGAGTTCCTCGTCGTCCAGCGTGGCCAGCGAGTCGTAGACGCGGTAGATGGAGTCGACGATACCGGTGAACTCCGCGGCCGCCCAGGTCCGGCTGCCCCGGCCCGTGTCGATCGCCCTGCGCGTGGTGGCCAGCTCGTCCAGCAGCCGGCGTGTCTCGGCGATACGATTCCCCAGGGCCGAGCTTCCCAGCAGCTGCACGCTGCTGCCGGCGGTGAGCTCCCGGAAGTTCGCGCCCGCGGCGTCGGTGCGCCCGCGCTGGGCGGCCAGCGCCTCGCGCCGCCGGCGTTCCGTGCCGCCCGCGCCCAGCGTGATCGCGGTAAGCCGTCGTTCGGCCTGCACCTCGACGATGAGCCGCTCGCTCGGCTCCGCCACGTCGGTGTTGAGGGTCGCCACGCCCAGCATGTTCACACCGTCACGGACCGTCACCCATGCCGTGAACGCCCAGAGCGCGGTGAGCGACACCAGAAGTGCCGTGACCTTGGTCCGCAAGCTCGCGTTACGCAAGCGCATGGTATCCACCCCGGGAAGCAGAAAGAAAATAGACGGCACATTTTTGCGGCAGTCGACACATGTAGTTCAAACGGTCGCCACATCGCACGGATCAGCGGGACATCCCACATCACACCCGCCGAACCCTAGCAATGTCACTAAACACACTCAAGGCGGGACAGAACAGATGAGCCCTTCTGTCCTGTTTTGAATTCACAGTCAATTCTCAATACGAGTCGTCCTCAGGAAGTGAGAGTGCGCGCCGTGCCAGGTGGAGCGCGCCCAGAACGGCCGCCCTGACGATCGCCACCGGCAGGTACAGGTCCTTGTCGACCCAGAGCGACGGCGCCTCGCCGTCCCGGGTGGCCGCCAGGCGGCGGTATCCGCGCTCCACGGCCTCCCGCCACCGCTCCTCCCCCCGCGCCGCGCCGGCCAGCAGCAGGGTCTGCAGCGCGTAGGCGGTCTCCTCCGCGGTGCCCTCCCAGCGGCCCCACGACCCGTCCGCGCGCTGGGTGCCGAACACCCACTCCACGGCCCCGCCCACCGCGCCCGCCGACTTCTCGCCGCCGAACTCGCGCAGCGCGATGGCGCAGCAGGCGGTGGCGTAGTACGGCGAGACGTGCCAGCGGTCCGTCCAGCTGCCGTCCGCCTCCTGGCGGTCGCGCAGCCACGCCGCCAGCTTGGTCACGACGGCCTCGTGGCGGGGCTCTCCCCCGCACCGGCGCAGGTACTCGCCGAAGGCGTCGAGCACGTGCGCGTTGGTAGTCGGGGACATCCCCTCCTCCCCGCGCCAGGTGCAGAAGTGGGTCTCCATCTCGAACGGCCACAACCCCTCGGGCTCGCGCGGCTCGCCGATCAACGCCAGCGCGTACAGGGCGACGGAGGTGGTGTCGGCGTCCTCGGGAAGGCCGGGCCCCGTGGCGGCCCCCTCGGGGCCGAGCACGTCCCGCAGGCTCGCGGCCAGCTCCGGTGACACGTCCACCGGGATTCCCGCGCGCCGCAGCCAGCTCAGCGTCCAGCCGCGCTCGAACACGCTGATGGGCAGGGCGCAGGGCACCGGCCCACCGGTGGAGGCCACCACCGCCTCCAGGTAGCGCCGTACCGCCGCCTCCTGGTCCGGTCTGGAGCCGGGCGACGCGGCCAGCCAGGCGGCGCCGGCCGCGGGCGAGGCGCCGACGGCCGCCATCCCGCCGGGCATCGGCGTGGGCAGGATCCCGGAGGCCGCCGTCGCCTCCGCTCCCGCGATCTCAAGGGCGTGGACCAGCTTCTGCGGTATCTCCGCGCCCGACGCCAGCCACGCCCTGACCCCGGCCAGCTTGGCACCGTCCAGGCCCGGGGGTGGTTTCGGCCCCTCCCCGTCAAGGTGGCCGTCGATCAGGGAGAGCAGGGACGACACGATGAGTTCGATCGCGGGCGTGTCCGGCAGGGGCGCGGCGGAGCGGGAGCGGTTCCGCACGGCCTCCAGCCCGCGATCGGCCGCCTTGGCGAGCAGGTCGGGGGCAGCGGAGGTGCCGCGCCCGACCTCGGCCAGCAGCGCCTCGACCGCGCTCAGGGTGGGGACCAGAGCGTGGTCGCCGGATGAGTGCCAGCCGCCGTCCGGCCGCTGGGTGGCGAGCAGGAACCCGATCCGCTCGGTGTGCCCGGCCAGCCACGGGGCCAGGCTCACCAGCCGGCCCGTCTCGTACGGGGAGGCGGACACCTGCCCCCAGGGCTGGGCCAGCAGCCCGGCGACCAGCTCGCGCGCCTCGGCGACCGTGTCGATCTCGTCGCCTGCCCCGGTACCGCTCTTCGTGCCGTACCCCGCGTCGGACCCGCCGGGGGTTCCCCGGCCGGTCGCCGGCGATGCGCCGAGCACCGCGGGGGCGGACAGGCCGTCGACGCTCACAACGTCCCCCAGTAGTCGCCGACCTGGTAGAAGCCGGCGCAGAAGTCCATCTGCCGTTCCATGTAGCCCGCCAGCTCCGGATGGGCCTCCCGGAGCGGGGCGACCAGTTCCCTGCTCCGTGCCGCCAGCTCGGCGATCCGCCGCTCCACCTCGGCGCGGCCGATGTCGAGCAGCAGGACGTTGAGGTCTCCCCAGGCGACGTCCCGCTCGTAGGTGCCCAGGTCGTTGAGGAGGCGGATGACCCGTTGCACGGCCCGGCCCGCCTCGCGCAGCGGACCGACGTCCGCGACCGCGCCCTGGCCCGTGACGTGGATCCAGTGGGCGGCGAACACGAAGGAGAAGCCGAGGTTGTCGGCGTTGCCGAGATACTCCTCGAAGGTCGGCGTGACCTTGTCGCTCTTCCAGCGCCACTCCGCGAGCATCCCGTCCAGCATGCGTTCCAGCTCGTCGCGCCAGATCGGTCCGAGCTCGGGGAAGGCGGGCGAGGAGGCGAGCTCGTCGCGGATGCCGGCGAGCATGCGGGTGAGGTCGTCGCCGGGGACCGGTGGCCCCCCGGCGGCCACGTCCAGGCACCGCCGGGCGATGTCCGCCACCTCGGCCGGCGAGGTGGCGACGTAGTCGACGAGCCAGTCCAGGCCGAACGCCCACAGGGAGGTCTTGTTCGCCATCCGCAGCCGCTCGGCGGTGAACCAGGGCCCGCCGAACGCCATGGCCAGCGAGAGGGTGCTGTACAGGGCCGCGTCGAAGGGCTTCGCGGAGAACAGGCCGGGATAGGTCTCCGCCCACTCGCGCATCTCCCGCTGGGAGCGGCCGGCGCGGGCGCAGATCGTCCCGGCGGCCATCGCCTCCATGGCCTCCGGCCGGATGCCGGGGTCGAGTCGCGCCGTCATCGCAAGACTCCGCCCTGATCGTGCCGGGCGGAGGATATGCCCAGCTCAACCTTGCCCTTGGGGCGCAGCGAGGCGGCCCACCCCGTGATGAACGGCCCCGGCGTGCGCACCGACATCCGGAACCGGCTGAGGATGCCCGCGACCACGAGCGGCGCCTCGACGTAGAACAGGGGCTCGCCCAGGCACCTGTGCGGCCCGCCGCCGAAGGGAAAGTAGGCGTACCTGTGCCTGCGCTCCTCGCTCTCGGCCCTGCCGGGCGCGAACCGCTCGGGGTCGAACTCGTCCGGGCGCTCCCAGAACTCCGCAAGCCGCTGGGTGGCGTACGGGGTCACCAGCACCGTCGAGCCGGCCTTGATCCGCACGCCGCCGATCTCCGCGTCCTCCATGACCATGCGGGGGAGCAGCCAGCCCGCCGGGTACAGGCGCAGGGTCTCCTGAAGGACCATGCGGGTGTAGGTGAGGTGGGGGATGTGCTCGGGGCGGGCCGGTCCATCGCCCACCACCTCGTCGATCTCCGCCTGGAGCCTGGCCTCGACGTCCGGGTGCTCGTCCAGCAGCAGCCACAGCCAGGTGAGGACCATCGCGGTGGTCTCCGACGACGCGGCGTACACGCTGACCAGGGCGTCGCGGATCTGCTTCTCGGTGAGCCCGTCGCCGTTCTCGTCGACGGACCGGCAGAGCACGGAGATGATGTCGACATTGTCGTCGGGGGCGGCCATCGCCTTCCTGACCACGGGAAAGACCACGCCGTCGATCTTCTTGACGGCCTTCAGGAAGGCCCGGTCCCCAGGTATCCGGATGAAATACGGCATGAACGGCATGAGAATGCGGTAGACGAGCGAGTGGGACACCCGTTCGAAGGCGGGGATGATGCGCTCCCCGTCCTCCCGGTTCAGTTTGTCCCCGAACAGCACCCGGTTGACGATGTAGCTGAGGATCCTGGACATCTCCGTGGCCGCGTCGAAGTTGCGCCCCGACTGGACATACCCGTCCCACTCCTGGACGCGCCCGGCGACGCGCCTGGACACCTCCTCGGCGATCGTGGCGACGTACCGCGTGGTGAACAGCGGCTGCAGGACCTTCCGGCTGTTCTGCCAGTGCTCGCCGTCGCTCATGATGCTGTGCCCGAAGAGCCGCTCCAGCGGGCGCCAGAACATCCCCAGGCGCTGGTAGTTCGTCCATCCGACGCGCATCACCTGCTGAACATGGTCGGGATGGGTGACCAGGTAGGGGCGGAACGGCCCCAACTCCAGCCGGACGACCTCCCCGCCGGCCTCCCGTGCGAACTCGGCGAGCGCGCCCGCCGGTTCGCGGACCAGCTTCGGCAGAGCTCGGTGTATCGGGATGGACCTCACTCGGCGACCGGGATGCACGTCGATGGACATAGGCAAACGTCTCCCACCTCACGTGATGTGAATTCGCGCAGCGTGAGACAACCGCCCGCGCGGGTGAGCGCGGCGGCGTTCGGAAACGGGGACGTCCCACATGTCCCGTTTCCGTCCGGTGCGCGGATAACTACTGGTCACCCACAGATCAGGACCGGCCGACCGACAATCCTTCTAGGGCGCTCCGGGTCTCCTCACCCGTCCCATTACCTGATTTACACACTAAAGCGCATCACATCACAGTATTAGTAAATCTTCACATGAAGTATCACATGACCCACCAGAAGTGATCAAGCTCGTATTCGACATAAACCTTGCCGGTTCCGGACACGAGCATCGTTAACATGTGCTTAACAGCTTGCCTAAATGGCGGATCGACCTCTCGTCGACGCCATCACCCGAGGTCACCCAGGGTTACCGGAGGCTCGCGCCCGGAACCGTCAGTTGCCCCTGCCGAAGGCCGCGAGGATGCGGTCGGCCGCCAGCGAGGGGGTGACCTCACCCTCGGCGACCTCGCGTTCCAGCTCGGTGATGATCGCCGCGACCTCGGGGTGCTCGCGGAGCCGGGCGAGCAACCGGTCGGTGACCATGGCCCAGGTCCAGCGGACCTGCTGGCGGCGGCGGCGCTCGGCCAGCTCCCCCGAGGCCTCCAGCGCGTCACGGTGCCTGACGACCTGGTGCCAGACCTCCTCCAGGCCGTTACCGGTCATCCCGCTGCAGGTGAGCACCGGAGGCGTCCGCTCCGCGCCCAGCAGGCGGAGCGCTCCGGCGAGTTCCCTGGCGGCCCTGCGCGCGTCCAGCTCGTGGGAGCTGCCCTCGGCACCGTCGGCCTTGTTGATCGCGATCACGTCGGCCAGCTCCAGCACGCCCTTCTTGATGCCCTGGAGCTGGTCGCCCGTCCTGGCCAGGGTGAGCAGCAGGAAGGTGTCGACCATGTCGGCGACGGTGGTCTCCGACTGGCCGACGCCGACGGTCTCCACCAGGACGACGTCGTACCCGGCCGCCTCCACCACGACCATCGCCTCGCGGGTCGCCCTGGCCACCCCGCCCAGGGTGCCCGAGGTGGGCGAGGGGCGGATGAAGGCGGCCGGGTCGACCGCCAGGCGGGACATCCTGGTCTTGTCGCCCAGGATGCTCCCGCCGGTACGGGTCGAGGACGGGTCGACGGCGAGCACCGCCACCCGGTGGCCCTCCCCGGTCAGCCGCGTGCCGAGCGCGTCGACGAACGTGGACTTGCCGACGCCGGGCACGCCGGTGATACCGACCCTGCGCGCCGCGCCGGCCAGCGGGGTCAGCTCGACCAGCAGCCGCTGGGCCAGTTCCCTGTGGTCGGCCCTGGAGGACTCCACCAGTGTGATCGCCCGCGCGATCCACACCCTGGAGCCCTCCTTCACCCCCTGGACGTACTCGTCAAGCGTTCGCGTCATGACCCAGCCGGGTGAGCAGGTCCGCCAGCAGGCCCTTGGCCGCGTCGGCGATGACGGTGCCGGGCGGGAAGATCGCGCTCGCGCCCGCGGCGCGCAGCTCGTCGAAGTCGCCCGGCGGGATGACACCGCCGACCACGATCATGACGTCCTCCGCGCCCAGCTCGGCCAGCGCCTCGCGGAGCGCCGGTACGAGCGTGAGGTGGCCGGCGGCCAGCGAGTTCACACCGACCACGTGCACGTCCGCCTCGACCGCCTGCCGGGCGACCTCCTCGGGCGTCTGGAACAGCGGGCCGACGTCCACGTCGAAGCCGAGGTCGGCGAAGGCCGTGGCGATCACCTTCTGGCCCCGGTCGTGACCGTCCTGGCCCATCTTCGCCACCAGGATTCGGGGGCGGCGGCCCTCCAGCCGCTCGAACTCGGCGCACGCCTCGCGGACCGCGTCCACGCCGGATCCCACCTCCTCGCGATACACGCCGGTGATCGTACGGATCTGTGCCGCATGCCGCCCGAACACCCGCTCCAGGGCGTCGGAGATCTCCCCGACCGTGGCCATGGCACGGGCCGCCTCGATCGCCAGCGCGAGCAGGTTCCCGTCGCCCGCGGCCCCCTTGGTGAGTGCCGTCAGTGCCTCCTCCACCCGCCCGGGGTCGCGCTCGGCGCGCAGGCGGCGCAGCTTGTCGAGCTGCTGGGCGCGTACGGAGGTGTTGTCGACCTTGAGCACCTCGATGGGCTCGTCGGCGTCGGGCCGGTACTTGTTGACGCCGATGACCGGCTGGCGCCCGGAGTCGATGCGCGCCTGGGTACGGGCGGCGGCCTCCTCGATGCGGAGCTTGGGCAGCCCGGCGTCGATGGCCTTCGCCATGCCCCCGGCGGCCTCCACCTCCTCGATGTGGGCCCATGCCCTGGTCGCCAGCTCGTGGGTGAGCCGCTCGACGTAGTAGGAACCGCCCCAGGGGTCGATCACCCGGCAGGTACCCGACTCCTGCTGGAGCAGCAGCTGGGTGTTGCGGGCGATCCGCGCGGAGAAGTCGGTGGGCAGGGCCAGTGCCTCGTCCAGCGCGTTGGTGTGCAGCGACTGGGTGTGGCCCTGGGTTGCGGCCATCGCCTCGACGCAGGTGCGGACGACGTTGTTGTAGACGTCCTGGGCGGTGAGCGACCAGCCGGAGGTCTGCGAGTGGGTCCGCAGCGAGAGCGACTTGGGGTTCTTGGCTCCGAACCCGGACACCAGCCGCGACCAGAGCAGCCGGGCGGCCCGCAGCTTGGCGACCTCCATGAAGAAGTTCATGCCGATGCACCAGAAGAACGACAGGCGCGGCGCGAACCTGTCGATGTCCATGCCCGCCTCGACACCCGCCCGCAGGTACTCCACCCCGTCGGCGAGGGTGTAGGCGAGCTCCAGGTCACACGTGGCCCCGGCCTCCTGGATGTGGTATCCGGAGATCGAGATCGAGTTGAACTTCGGCATCCTCTCGCTGGTGTACGCGAAGATGTCGGAGATGATCCGCATCGAGGGGACCGGCGGGTAGATGTAGGTGTTGCGGACCATGAACTCCTTGAGGATGTCGTTCTGGATGGTCCCGGCGAGCTGCTCCGGCGCCACCCCCTGCTCCTCGGCGGCCACGACGTAGAGCGCGAGCACCGGCAGCACCGCGCCGTTCATGGTCATCGACACGCTCATCTTGTCGAGGGGGATGCCGTCGAACAGCTGCCGCATGTCGTAGATGGAGTCGATGGCCACGCCCGCCATACCGACGTCCCCGGCGACGCGCGGGTGGTCGGAGTCGTAGCCCCGGTGGGTCGCCAGGTCGAAGGCGACCGACAGTCCCTTCTGCCCGGCTGCCAGGTTACGCCGGTAGAAGGCGTTGGACTCGGCTGCGGTGGAGAAACCGGCGTACTGCCGGATGGTCCACGGCTGGTTGACGTACATGGTCGGGTACGGGCCGCGCAGATAGGGCGCGGCGCCGGGGTAGGTCTCCAGGAAGTCGAGACCGTCGGTGTCAGCGGCGGTGTAGAGCGGCTTGACGTCGATCCCCTCGGGCGTCTCCCACACCGGGCCACGAGGTCCGTCCCCCGCGGCGGGGCCGGGCACCGCCGGTCGCGCACCGAGTTCGATCTCGGAGAAGTCGGGAATCATCGAGCCACCCCCAGGTCGTCGAAGGTCGTCCGGAGCGCGCCGAGCGCGTCACACCCGGTGTAGAGGTTGGCGTCCACGCCCTCGAACCCGCCCTTTCCTGCCAGCCAGATCCTGCGCGCCCCCGCACCCCTCAGCGCGGCGGCCACCGCCTCGGCGTGTTCGGCGTACAGCCGGTCACTGGAGCACAGGCACGCGACCTCGGTGCCGGAGGCGGAGAACGCGGCGGCGATCTCCGCGGGGTCCGTCATGGCGCCACCGGCCACGGTGGCGATGCCGCCCGCCTGGAACAGGTTGGCCGCGAACGACGCCCTGGCGGTGTGCGCGGCCACCGGGCCGATGGTCGCCAGGAAGACCTTCGGCCGGCTCGCCTGGGCGTCGGCCAGGTCGCGCAACGCCTCGAACTCCTGCGCGTAGTGCACCCCGGTACTCCCGGTGGGCCGGGCCGGCCTGGCCAGGGGCCGCTCGGCGAGGTCGGGGAACTCGCTGACGCCGGTGATCGGGTCGAGGCGCCTGGCGATGTCGGCCGAGCGCCGCTCCCAGGTGGCGGCGAGCCGTCCGGCGACGAGCGCGGAGCCTTCGGCCGCCCCGACGCCCCCGGCGCGCTCGATCTCCTGGAACCACTCCCAGGCTCTGGAGGCCAGGTCCTCGGTGAGCCGCTCGACGTACCAGGAGCCACCGGCCGGGTCGATCACCCGGGCCGCACCGGCCTCCTCGACGAGCAGCGACTGGGTGTTGCGCGCGATACGGCGGGCGAAGGCGTCCGGCAGGCCGAGGCGGGCGTCGAAGGGCTGGACGGTCACCGCGTCGGCCCCGCCGGTCCCGGCCGCGAAACAGGCGAGCGTGGTGCGGAGCATGTTCACCCACGGATCGCGGGCGGTCATCATGACCGAGCTGGTCACCGCGTGCTGCCGCTGTCCCTCGTCGGGGGCGCCGCACACCTCGGCGACACGCGCCCAGAGCCTGCGGGCGGCCCGGAGCTTGGCGATGGTGAGGAACTGGTCGGCGGTGGCCGCGTACCGGAACTCCAGCTGCCCGAACGCCTCGGGCACGGTCAGGCCGGCGCCGGTCAGGGTACGCAGCGCGGCGACTCCGGCGGCGAGGGAGCAACCGAGCTCCTCGGCGTCACCGCCTCCCGCGTCGTGATAGACGGTGGCGTCCACCGTGACGGCCCTGAGGCCGGGGTGGTCCCGGACGCAGCGGCGGGCCAGCTCGATCGCGGTCTCCGCGTCGGCGAGCGCGTCGGCTCCCAGGTTCCCCTTCAGCGTGCCGGCCTTCTCACCCGCCAGCCCGAGAAGCACCTCGGCCGCCTCGCGGGTCCGCTTGCCCGCGTCGAGCGTGACCGAGATCAGCTCCAGGTGGACCCGCTCCAGGGCCCGCGGCAGGTCCTCGGGGTCGAGGGTGAGCCACAGTGAGGTGACGCCGTTCTCCAGGTCCGTGAGGATCGCCCCGGAATCGGGCACCTCGTGGCGCTGCCGCACCTCCCAGCCCCCCTCGGGGGCGGAGCCCCTGATGTAGGGGGCGGAGCCGGGAAGGCCGGGATCGCCGGGCAGATCGGACGCGTCGTAGAGCGGTGCGATCGTCACACCGTCATAGGTGGTGGAGGCCAACGCCTCCTCCGGGGAACCGGTCTCGACCCCGGACTTGCGCAATACCCCGAGCGCCAGCTCCCGCCACCGCTCACGCGTGGTCGGTGGGAACTCGGCGGCCGGTCGGGGTTCCTCAGGCGACACCGTCATGCACCGGATACTAAAGGTTGCCGTTTTTCGAACTCCCTCCGGGCTCCGGACAAACATCAACAGGAGGGCCGTCGGAAGGAGCCGAAGGGGGATTCCCGGACCATGCGGAAGAATCCTTACGCAGCAGCCTGAGGTAGCCGTACGAGAAGGCGACCAGCACGTCGACCGCCTCCTCCAGGTCGGGGTAGCGCCCGTCGATGTGGCCGATCGCCATCGCGTTGGTCAGCGCGCCGATCCCGTCGGCGATCATCTCCAGGCGGCGCCTGTCGCTCTCCCGCTCGGTCGGGAAGCCGAACGAGGCCAGGTCCGCGACCAGGTGTGCCCGGTAGGCGGCGGCGGTCTCGACGGCGAACTCCTGGAGCGGCGACGACGGGTCGTGCCGGGTGCGCAGGCCGAGGCGGAAGAGCGCGGGGTGCCTGCAGATGGCCTCCAGCGGTATCCGGAAGGCCTCGCGGTGGCGCTCCCTGTCGTTGGGTGCCTCGCGGGCCCTGTGCCGCGCCTCGCGCATCGCCCCCCGCAGCCGCTCCCCCGCCTGCTCTCCGAGCGCCCGCAGCAACTCCTGCCTGTCCTTGAAGTGCACGTAGAAGCTGGACTGGGCGATCCCCGCCGCCTTTGCGACCTTGACGGTGGTCAGCCCTGCCTCACCCTCCTCGTCGAGGATCGCGAACGCGGCACGGATGAGCCGACGCCTGGTCAGATCCTTGGCCTCGCTCCTGCTCAGGGGTGCGCTCGTCACGGTCGCCTCACTTTCCACTCACCGATAATCCTACCGGTGAATCTCCAATCACACCCAGTGCAAACAATCCCCCTCAGGGACTTGTGCGATTTTTCACCGATAGTACTATCGGTGAATCGCTCTCGGGGGCCTACCTGGAGGAGATGCACGTGAGACGCCTGACGCTTTCCACGGCGTGGCTCGCCTCGCTGACACTGGCGCTGACACCGGTGCTGGCCGCCTGTAGCGGCGAGCGGCCCACCGCGCCCTCGGACAAGGCTCCGGCGGCGACCGGCGCCTCTCCGGTGCGGGGCGGGCGCCTGGTCTACGGCCTCAGTGCCGACGCGGCGGGCTTCAACCCGGTGACCGACCAGTTCGCGACCACCGGCTACAGCATGGCCGGAACGATCATCGAGACCCTGGTCGGCGTGGACGCCGCCGGCGACTGGAAGCCCGTCCTGGCCCGGTCGCTGACCCCCAACACCAACGCCGACGAGTGGACGATCAAGGTGCGCCCGGGGATCACCTTCTCCACCGGGGAGCCGCTGGACGGGCGGACGGTCAAGGCCAACCTGGACGCGCAGAAGGCGTCCCCGCTGACCAGCACGGCCCTCACCCCGGTCGACTCCTTCGAGCTGATCGACCCCATGACCGTGAAGGTGAGGCTGAAGGGCCCGTGGGTGGCCTATCCCTACCACCTCGCCACCCAGATCGGCATGATGGTTCCCCCCTCCGCGCTGACCGACCCCAAGGCGGCCAGCCGCAAACCGGTGGGAACCGGGCCTTTCCTATTCAAGGAGTACACGCCCGGCAGCCGCATGGTCGTGACCAGGAACCCCAACTACTGGCGCAAGGGTCTTCCCTACCTCGACGAGGTCGAGTTCCGCATCCTGCCCGACAGCCAGACCCGGGCGCAGACGCTGGAGGCCGGCGGGATCGACGCGATGGGCACCAGCCGCGACGACGACATCACAAAGTTCGGCGCGCTCAAGGACGCCTACACGATCAGACGGACCACCGGCATGGCGGTTCCCGAGTACATGTTCATGCTGAACACCGCCGCGCCGCCCTTCGACGACCTCCGCCTGCGCCGGGCGCTGGCCTACGCCACCGACCGCAAGGCGGTCATCTCCACGCTGCGCGGCGGGCTGACCGAGGAGGCCGACGGCCCCTGGTCGAAGGACTCCAAGTGGTACGCCCCCGGCGGCGACTACCCCACCTACGACCCGGAAAAGGCGAAGGCCCTGATCAGCGAGGTCGAGGCGGAGAAGGGCGAGATCACCTTCGAAGTGATCACACCGCCCGACCCCAACACCATGCAGGGCATCGAGCTGGCCCAGGACATGTGGCGCAAGGCGGGAGTGGAGGTGCGGATCAAGCAGGTCGACCAGGCGGACCTGGTGAACCGGGCCGTGACCGGTGACTTCCAGGCCACCGTGTGGACACAGTTCTCCATGCCCGACCCCGACGGCGAGTACGTCTGGATGCACCAGAACTACGCCATGCCCGTCGGGAGCATCTCACTGAACTTCAGCCGGCTCAAGGATCTCAAGCTCAGCCAGGCCCTCGACAGCGGCCGGAGCAACCCCCAGGACGACGTCCGCAAGGACGCCTACGCCACGGTCCAGCAGCGGCTGCGCGAACTCGTCCCGTACGTCTTCGTCGACCACCTCAACACCGGGGCGGTGATCGCGAAGACCAAGGTCGGCGGCATCGGCGACTACCTCCTGCCCGACGGTGAGGCTGGGGTGCCGCTGACCGGTGCGCCCATCCCCTCCCATCCGTTCTCGCAGATCTGGGTCGGTAACCCGTGATCCTGCTCCGGCTGGTTCGCCTGCTGGTCGTGCTGCTCGTCGTCACCTTCCTGTCGTACGTGCTGCTCAACCTGCTCCCCGGCGACCCGGCCACGCAGATCCTGGGCCTGTCGGCGAGCGAGGAGGCCCGCGCGCAGTTGCGCGCGGAGCTCAGCCTCGACCAGCCGCTGACGGTCAGATACCTGGGCTGGCTCGGCGGCCTGGTCACCGGTGACATGGGAACCTCCTACATCACCAGCGTCCCGGTCGCCGAGGCTCTCGCCGAGCGGCTACCCGTCACGCTGGAACTGCTGGTGGCCGCGCAGCTGATCGCGCTCGGCCTCGCCGTGCCCGTCGGGGTCGCGGCGGCCCGCCGGGCGGGGCGGACGCTGGACCAGGTGCTCACCACGCTGAGCTTCGGCCTGCTGTCGACACCGGTGTTCGTGCTGGGCGTGGTGCTGATCCTGGTCTTCGCCGTCAAGCTCCAGGTGCTCCCCGCCACCGGCTGGACCCCGATCTCCCTCGACCTGGGCTGGAACCTGACCTCGGTGCTGCTGCCCGCCGTCACCCTCGGCTGCGGGCAGATGGCCGTCTACGCGCGGCTGCTGCGCACCGACCTCATCGCCACCCTCCAGGAGGACTACATCACCCTGGCCCGCGCCCGGGGCCTGTCACCCCGGCGCATCCTGTGGCGGCACGCGCTGCGGCCGTCCGCGATATCACTGGTCACCGCCGTCGGCCTCAACCTCGGGGCGCTCATCGGCGGAACGGTGATCATCGAGACGCTCTTCGGGCTGCCCGGCGTCGGGCGGCTCATCGTCGACTCCATCTTCTCCCGCGACTACCTGACAGTGCAGGGAGGCGTCGTGCTGATCTCGGTCGGCTATGTGCTGGTCAACTTCGCCGTCGACCTGGTCTACGCGGCCGTCGACCCCAGGATCCGGCATGCCTAGGCGGCTGGGGCGGGGGTTCTGGATCTCGGCCGCCTGGATCGCCCTGGTGCTCGGCGCCGCCCTCGCCGCCGACCTGCTGCCACTGCCGCGCTACGACGAGACCCTGGCGGGGCCGCCCCAGGCCGGACCGAGCCTCGCGCACCCGTTCGGCACCGACGGCCTCGGCCGCGACGTGCTCAGCAGGGTCGTGTACGGCGCGCGGGTCTCGCTCGGCGTCGGCGTCGGGGCGGTGCTGCTCGGCCTGCTGGTCGGCGCGCCGCTCGGCGTCCTGGCCGGATACCGCGGGCGGGTGACGGACTCGGTGATCATGGCCTTCAACGACATCGCGCTCGCCTTCCCCTCGCTGGTGTTCGCACTGGCCGTGGTCGCCTTCGCCGGGGCGAGCCTGACCAACGTGCTGATCGTGCTGGGCGTGCTGGGCGTGCCCGCCTGGACCCGGCTGATCCGCGGCGCCACCCTGTCGTTCGCCGACCGGGAGTTCGTGGTCGCGGCCCGCGCCCTGGGCGCGCGGGATCGGCGGATCCTCCTGCGGGAGATCACCCCCAACGTGGCCGTACCGGCCGCCTCCTACGCCTTCATCGGCATGGCGATCGCCGTGGTGGCCGAGGGCAGCCTCGCCTTCCTCGGACTGTCGGTCCAGGCGCCCACCCCGACCTGGGGAGGGCTGATCAACGAGGGCCGCGCGGTGATGGACAACGCCCCGTTCGTCGTGCTCGCCCCCTCGTTCGTCATGTTCCTGACCGTACTGTCGTTCAACGTCGTCGGTGACCGGCTCCGGGCACTGACCGACGTACGGCAGAGCGGTCTGGAGCCCGGGCGGCGCGCCCCCGCGCTCGTGCCCGCCGGCTCCTCCGCTCCCGCCGCCGAAAGCCGCACCACCGTGGCGGACCGGGCAGGGGACGCGCTACTCCAGGTCCGCGACCTGCGCACCCACTTCGTGACCGGGCGCGGCGTCGTCAAGGCGGTCGACGGCGTCTCCTTCACCCTGGAACGCGGCCGCACCCTCGCCGTGGTGGGCGAGTCGGGCTCCGGCAAGACCATGCTGATCCGCTCGGTGCTCGGCCTGCTGCCCGGCGCGGGCGTGCTGCGCGGCGGAGAGGTCCTCTTGGAGGGCCGCGACCTCACCACCCTGTCTCCGAAAGAGTTGCGCGGGGTGCTCGGCATCCGGCTGGCGACGGTCTTCCAGGACCCGATGACGGCGCTCAACCCGGTCAGGACCGTGGGCACCCAGGTGATGGAACCGCTCAGGGTGCATCTGGGCATGAAGCGCAGGCAGGCGCGCGTCGCGGCCGCCGAACTGCTCGCCTCGGTCGGCATCCCCGAGCCCGCGCGGGTGCTGCGCCGCTACCCGCACCAGCTCTCCGGCGGCATGCGGCAACGGGTGACGATCGCGATGGCGCTGTCCTGCGGCCCCGACGTGCTGTTCGCCGACGAGCCGACCACCGCGCTCGACGTCACCATCCAGGACCAGGTGCTGCGGCTGATCCACCGCCAGCGCCGGGAACGCGACATGGCCATGGTGCTGGTCAGCCACGACCTGGCCGTGGTGGCGCAGTGGGCCGACGAGGTCCTCGTCATGTACGCGGGCAGGGTGGTCGAGCGCGGGCCCGCGGAGGCGCTGTTCGAGCGCACCCGCATGCCGTACACCGAGGCGCTGCTGCGGGCCGTCCCACGGCTCACCGACCCCGCCCACCACCCGCTCCAGCTTCTCGGCGGCCGCCCGCCGGACCTGGCGAGCCCTCCCCCCGGGTGCGCGTTCAGCCCTCGCTGCCCGTACGCGCGGGAACGGTGCGGGACCGAGGCACCTCCACTGGTCGAGGCGGAGACCCCGGGCCACATGTACGCCTGCTGGTATCCGGAGCTGGTGGGCCGGGACCGTGAGATCGACCGCGAAATCGACACAGAAGGGGTGGACACCCGTGGCAGGTAGCGGAAGCGCCCATCTCCGTGCCCCCGAGGAGGTTCTGCTCCGTGTCGAGGACCTGGTCGTGGAGTTCCCCGCCGGCCGCGGCCGCCGCGTTCACGCGGTCTCCGGAGTGAGCTTCGACGTGGCCAGAGGGGAGACTCTGGGCATCGTGGGCGAGTCGGGCTGCGGGAAGTCCACCGCCGCGCGGGCGTTGATGCAGCTTCCCGCACCGCTGGGCGGCTCGATCCGGCTGGACGGCGTGGAGCTCACCGGCCTGCGCGGCGAGACGCTGCGCAGGACCCGCAGGCGACTTCAAATGATCTTTCAGGACCCGATCTCGTCACTCAACCCCCGGCGGCGGGTCCGCGACATCGTCGCGGAGGGGCCACGCGTCTGGGGGACGGGAGCCGAGCGGGTCGACGAGATGCTGGAGGCGGTGGGCCTGGACCCGGCCACCGCCTCGGACCGGCGCCCGCACGAGTTCTCCGGCGGGCAGTGCCAGCGGATCTCCATCGCGCGGGCGCTGGTGCTCGACCCGGAGGTGGTGATCTGCGACGAGCCGGTCTCCGCACTGGACGTGTCGGTGCAGGCTCAGATCCTGAGCCTGCTGGAGGAGCTCAAGAAGCGCTACGGGCTGACGCTGGTGTTCATCGCCCACGACCTGGCGGTGGTCAAGAACGTCAGCGACCGTGTCCTGGTGATGTACCTCGGCAAGACCTGCGAGCTGGCCTCGGGCGACACTCTGGTAAGGCGGCCCGCCCACCCCTACACGCGGGCGCTGCTCGCCTCCGTCCCACGGAGCGACCTGGGCCTGCCCCCGGCGGACCGGCTGATCAGCGGGGAGCCCCCGTCCCCGGTGACGCCGCCCGGCGGGTGCCGCTTCCGGACCCGTTGCCCGGCGGCGGCACCCAGGTGCGCCGCGGAGGAACCGCTCATGCGGCGGATCGGTCCCGACCAGTGGGTGGCCTGTCACTATCCGCAGGCCCCCGTGCAGCAGGGGCCACTGGTCAGCTGACGGGTTCCTGCCAGGCCGCGTCCCAGGTGGCGCGGTCGACGGCGCCGGTGACGGGCAGCCCCTTCTCCTTCTGGAACTTCTTGCAGACATCGCTGGAGGCGGAACCGTACAGACCGTCGACGTCGATGTTCCAGCCCCGGTCGCGCATCCGCCGCTGCCAGGTGCGGACGTCCGCACCCTCCATGATCGGCGGCTGCTTGAGCGTGCGGCCGGGAAAGGAGGGGTGCGGTTCCGGCGGGTTGGTGGTCCCGCCGCCGGGACGGGGGGCGCCCCGCTTGACCCACGCGTACAGGGGCTCGCCGGGGCAGCTGGTCGAGTAGCCGTCCCGGTGGCCCTTGATCTCCTTACCCGCCCCGCCCTTGTCCCTGAGGTATTCGACGGCGTCGAGGATGCCGTGCAGGATGCCGTCGGTCGGCTTGGTGAGCCCCGACGAGCCGACCAGGCCGAGCACCGCGTAATGGTCGCTGTTGAGGCCGGCGCCGTTGGCGGCCGGCACACGATTCGGCCCCCGGCCCTCGAAGACCTTCCGATGCGGACAGACCAGCATGGAATAACCAACGTCAATCCAGCCATTGCCGTCCATGTGGTGATTCTGGATGGATTTCACCAGGGCAACACATTTGGCGTGGTCGTTCACGATATCCGGGCTGACCTGGCCGCCCGTGTAGTGGACCTTCACTCCCCGGGTGGAACTGAGCCTGCTGTAGGAACCGCGCGGCTGGCGAGCGCCCCACTCTCGGCGAGTAACAAGATCGATGGCCACGGAACGTCTCCACTGTCTGAGTGATACTGCCCTACCGGAGCGTAATGGTTGATACGACACCGTATGGTGCTGTTAATCAACTGTTCTATCGTCGTATCGTGATGTGAGAACGTTCCGGGCGGTCGTCGGGCAGCGAAACAGCCATCCCCCTGACCGCAGCCGGGCGCCCTAAACCAGAAAAGCGCCCGCGGGCCTCTCCTCCCCGCGACACCTCCCGCTCCGGGCGGGCATGAATGGCCTTGCCCTCATCGTCGCGGCCTCCTCACCCCTGATCGCCCTCGGCCTCGACACCGGCCGCGTTCCCGGCACCGTGTGGCCCAGGCCCAAGGACAACGCCCTGACCTGCGCCTCGAAGGACGTTCCCGGCCTGGTCATCGAGACCGGCGACCGGGCCGGGAAGCGAACACGCCCTGGCCGGCCATGATGCCGACCACGACCACCACCGCTCCCAGCGGCTGGTTCCACGTCAGCGCCTCGCCCAGGACGAGCACCCCGAGGACGACACCCACCAGCGGGGTCAGGTACGTCACCGTCGAGGCGGCCGTCGCCCCCCAACGGGCAATGACCGTGGTGTTCCAGATGTAGGCGAGCCCCGTGCCCAGGATGCCCAGGGCGGCCATGCTCGCCACGACGGGCAGGTCCAGGCGCACGGGACCGCCTGCCAGCAGCGGGCTCAGCGCGAGCATGACCAGGGCCGCCACGCTGATCTGGGCGGCGGCGATCGTGGGGGCGTCGTAGCCGTAGGAGACCACGAAGCGCCGCGTGTAGGCGAAGGCCAGGCCGTAGCAGAACGTCGCCCCCAGGCAGGCCGCCTGCGCCCACCCGGGGCCGGCGACCCCGGTCAGGTTCCACGGGGCCAGGACGACGACGACACCGGCCGCACCCAGCAGCAGACCGAGCACCCCCGCCGCCCCCAGGCGCTCCTGCCGGAGCGCGGCCAGGGTCACGAACATCGTCATCAGCGGCGTCGTGGCGTTGTAGATGCTGGAGAGTCCCGAGGGGATGTACTGCCCGGCCCAGGCGAACAGCAGGAACGGCACCACGCACAGCAGTAGTGCGACCACCCCCAGATGCGCCCAGAGCCTCGCCTGCCTCGGCCACCGCCGGCGGGTGACCAACATGATCACGTTGAGCGTGAGCGCTCCCAGCGCGAGACGGCCCAGCACCGTCTGAACGGGAGACAGCCCAGTGAGAGCGACCTTGATGAACAGGAAGCTGGCCCCCCAGGTCAGGGCCAGCGCGAGATATTGGGCGAGCACGGACCGGCTCGCCGGGGACGGTACGGCGTCGATCGCCCGCACCTGTGGAGATGCCGAGGAGGTTCCTTCACGGGTCACCGGAGCAGTCTCACCAGGCCCAGGTCATGTGTCCAATGAGTTATCCCGGCAGTGTGATGAGATGTCCTCATGAGTGCCACGGTCGCGCAGCTCCGAGTCTTCACCGCCGTGATCGCGAACGGCGGATTCGGCGTGGCCGCCGAGGAGCTGGGCATGTCCCAGTCGGCGGTCTCCCACGCGCTCGCCGCGCTCGAGCGCGCTCTCGGCGCACCGCTGGTGCTGCGGCACGGAGGCGTGGGACCCACGGCCCTGGGGGCGACGATCCTGCCGCACGCCCAGGCGGCGCTCGCCTCGGTCGCCGCCATCGACGAGGCCGTCTCCGCACATCTGGGGCAGCACACCGGAGTCGTCCGCGTCGCCGCCCCGCCCACGGTCTGCTGCGGGCTGCTCCCCCAGCTCATGCGGACGTGGCGCGCGGAGCTCCCCGGTGTCGAGGTGCAGGTCTTCGAGGGCGACGACGACGAGCTGTCCCCCTGGCTGGAGACCGGAGTCGTCGACGCCGCGATCCTCGTCGATCCGGTGCCCCCGCCTCCCGCGCATGTGGTGGTGGGCCGCGACGCCTTCCACGCGGTGGTCCGCGCCGACCACCCCCTGGCCGGCCAGGAACACATCACGATGGCCGAGCTGGTGGAGGATCCGCTGCTCGTCTCCAAGGGGGGCTGCGAGCCGCAGACCCGCATCCTGTGTTCCCTGGCGGGCGTCCCCTACGCTCCGGCCCAGCATGTGCGCGAGCTCGGCACGCTCATCGGCATGATCGCCGCGGGTATCGGCGTCTCGACGGTTCCCGACCTCGGCCGCGGTCTTCTCACCCCCGGGCTCATCATGATCCCGCTGAAGCCGTCCCTGACCCGCGCCCTCGTCCTCACCGGCCCGCTGACCCGCCCGCCGAGCCCCCTGGTCGATGCCCTGCTCCGCACCGCCCCCGAGGCTCCCGCACCGCCGGCGGCCCCCTGAGCCCGGCCCCCTTGCGAAAACCCGTCGACCGGCGGACGCCCCAAGAGGATCATTACCGCCATGTCCGTACTCAAGGAGGTCCACTTCTCCCCGGAGCCCCGCCCGGTGGAGCTGCCGATGAGGATCTGGCTCGACGACGCCGACTCCGCGGTGGATGTGATCGACGCCCTCGCGCTGTCGCCGTTCGCCACCGGGGTCCAGCCGTGGTCGTGCACCGCGAACCTGGAGCGGGTCCGCCCCGACGCCTCCCTCACCCCCTCCTCCGGGACGCTCCTCCGGGCGGCGATGGAGAAGGACGGCCGTGACTCGCGGCTGCTGTGCGGGGAGGGCTGGACGCTGCGCGTGGTCCGCCACCGCAACCGCGCCGCCACGGTCAGCGTGACCGCGGTCGACGAGGAACTGGCCCGCTCGGTGATCGACGAGATCATCAAGGACGCCGAGGAGCCCGCTCCCGAGAGCGACCACGTCGAGATGGGCTTCTGGTGGCAGGGACCCCACGGCAGCCGCCGCTCGGAGAAGCCGATCACCGCCTCCCCTTGGGCGGAGGTCTCCGGCAACTACGCCAGGTCGGTCGGCGAGCGGCTGTCGCGGCTGATGTCCGTCACCGCCTCCGACGCGCACGGCAGGCTGGTCCTGCTGCACGGCCCGCCGGGCACCGGCAAGACAACGCTGCTGCGCACGCTCGCCCACGAGTGGCGGTCGTGGTGCCAGGTCGACTGCGTACTCGACCCGGAACGGCTGTTCCACTCCCCCGGCTACCTCATGGAGGTCGCGGTCGGCTTTGACGACGACGACGACGGTAAGCGGTGGCGGCTCCTGGTGCTGGAGGACTGCGACGAGCTGATCAGATCCGGCGCCAAGGAGGCCACGGGACAGGGCCTGTCACGCCTGCTCAACCTGACCGACGGGCTCCTCGGCCAGGGCCGTGACGTCCTGGTGGCCATCACCACCAACGAGGACCTGGCCCGTCTCCACCCGGCCGTCACCCGCCCGGGCCGCTGCCTCGCCCAGATCGAGATCGGTCCTCTCCCCCACGACGAGGCCGCCCACTGGCTCGGCGGCACCGAAGGGCTCTCTCCGGCCGGTGCGACCCTCGCCGAGCTCTTCGCGCTCCGCGACGGCGCGTTCAGCCGCACGGCCGTCCCCGAGAACACCGGCCTCTACCTCTGACCTCCCGCCGTGCGGGAGGTGTGGCAGGCCGGCGGGGCCCGGCACGTCCATCCGTGACCAGACGACATGACAGGCCGCAGCGGCGCACCGCCCCGTCCACCCCGTCCCCCGGGGCGAGACGGTGTGAGGCTCGGCGGCGCACGGTTCCCACCCGTGCGGAACGGAACGGGACGAGCCTCGACGACACGCCCGCCCCTGCGGGAACGGGCAATGCCCGTATCACTCTCCGGCCCTTACGCGAACAATTCGGGGAACACCGCTTGTTGGTCCACCCGGACGATGGAACGGGCCAATGGCGGTCAAGGGGCAAACGGGGTCCGCGACTCCCGCTCGCTCACAATGCGAGACGCCCGAAATCATGCGGTCCGCGTGGCGTGCCTTGCCTCACCCGAGAGTGTCGGGACCACGCCCCAATGTGATCGACCATGTGTCGGTGACCACCTTCGAACGCATCCGGATCTAGCCGGCCGGCAAAACCGGGGACACCCGGCCCGCATTCCAGAGCCCGAGGAAGTCATTTGTCCTACGGAAATCCTGCAACACGTTCGGTGACAGACACCGGGCATACGTGAATTGTCCGACGAACCTCCGGAGCGGGTCCCACAGCGCCCCTCCGCCGCCGTCCCCCTCCTGGCGGACCCGGTCCGCTCGCCGCTCCCCGCCGGGATCTCATCCCGGCAACTGCCCCGACCAGCGAAAACGGGATGGAGGGCAGACCCGCACACCGGGAGGACGGCACGGTGGAGCCCTCGAAACGAACGACAGTGGAACGATGGCCCCGAACGCCCCCAAGCGGCCGAAGTCGATTTTTTCACGGCGACCGGGGTGGAAACCACCCGGAGGTCACGAAACTCCAAAGCGCTCGGACACCTCCATCCAGAAAACCCGCCGGGGCAACCGACAGATCCCGGGATACAAGACACCAAGGGGATCCCGGCGCCGCCGTCGTTTTTAATCCCTCGCCGGCGGGAAGCATTTCCCAATGACGTGGAGACGCCGGAGTTCAACCTTGGGTAATTAACCTGAGCAAGTGGATCTCCGGCGGACAGGGTTTCCCGGCGCGACAGCGAAAGGAGAGGCTAGAGTTTTACTACCGGGGAAGAGACGCGGGAGCCATCGTCGGCCGGGTTCACAGCCGCACACTCTGGCGCCAAGATTAAGGAGTGACACAATGGCACGTCAGCAAGTCGTCACGTTCACCGATGACATCACCGGGAAGCGGGCGGACGAGACCGTCTCGTTCGGCCTGGACGGGACCGCCTACGAGATCGACCTGAGCACGAAGAACGCCACAAAACTCCGCGAGGCCCTTAAGCCCTTCCAGTCCGCCGCCCGCAAGGCGAGCACCTCCCTGGGCCGCAAGGGCAGGGCGAAGGGTTCCGGCGGCAGCCGCGAGCGGAGCGCCGAGATCCGGGCGTGGGCGAAGTCCCACGGAATCGAGGTGAGTGAGCGCGGGCGCATCGGGGGAAAGGTCGCCGAGGCCTTCGCGGCGGGCGACCCCAGCGTGGCCAAGGCGGCGACCAAGAAGGCCCCGCAGACCACATCCGGCCAGTAGCGGCCAGGCTCCCGGCCCCTCCTGGAGGTAGCGGCGTCACAGCCGACCGGGAGTACATGAAGCGAACCTCGAGGTGCCCTTCGCGCTTCGGAGGGGTATGCACCCTTGGTCCTATATTTGGGCCATAGTCTCCGGGGGGCGTTCTTCGATGAGTGAGGTCACACAGATCTGCTCGGACCTGATCAGATTCGACACCACCAATCCCGGCCCCGGCGAACGTCCGGCGGCCGAGCACGTCGCCACCCTGTTGTCGGAGGCCGGCATCGAACCGGTGGTGTTCGAGTCGGCCAGGCACAGGACCAGCGTGGTCGCCAGGATCCCCGGCGACTCACCCGACGCCCTGCTGATCCACGGCCATCTCGACGTGGTCCCCGCCCACGCCTCCGACTGGCAGGTTCATCCGTTCTCCGGGGAGGTCTCCGGCGGCTGCGTCTGGGGCCGGGGCGCGGTCGACATGAAGGGCACCCTGGCCATGACGCTCACCCTGGTCCGAGAGTGGGCACGGCGCGGGGTACGGCCTGGGCGGGACGTGGTGCTGGCGTTCCTCGCCGACGAGGAGGCCACCGGCGAGTACGGCGCGCGATACGCGGTGCGACACCACCGCGAGCTGTTCGACGGCTGTACCGAGGCGATCAGCGAGTCCGGCGGTTACAGCGTCGAGGCTCCCGGAGCACGGATCTACCCGGTCGCGGTGGGCGAGCGCGGCACCGCCTGGATGAGACTCACCGCGACCGGCGTCGCGGGCCACGGCTCCCGCCCGCCGGTGGACAACGCGGTGGCCGAGCTCTGCCATGCCATGTCCCGGATCGCCTCTCACCGCTGGCCGGTGCGGCTGACGCCCGAGGTGGCGACACTGATCGAGAGCCTGTCGGACATCCTCGGCGAGCGCATCGACCTCGACCGGCTGGAGGAGGAGGCCGAACGGCTCGGCCGGATCGGCTCCCTGTTCGGGGCACAGATCCGGAACTCGGCGAACCCGACGATGCTCCAGGCGGGCTACAAGGTCAACGTGGTTCCCGGCACCGCCATGGGCCATGTCGACGGGCGGTTCCTGCCGGGGGGCCGGGAGGAGTTCCTGGAGACGATCGACCGCCTGCTCGGCCCCCGGGTGAGGAGGGAGTTCGTCAACCTGGAGGACGCCCCCTCCGCCCCGATGGACTCGCCCTTCTTCGAGCGGCTCGGCGCGGCCCTGGTGGCCGAGGACCCGGCGGCGCGACCGGTGCCGTACGTGATGTCCGGCGGCACGGACGCCAAGTCCTTCGCGAGGCTCGGCATCAGGGGTTACGGCTTCGCCCCGCTGATGCTCACCCCGGAACTCGACTACTTCGGCATGTTCCACGGCGTGGACGAGCGCGTTCCCGTCGAGGGCCTGGAGTTCGGCGTCCGCGTCCTGGATCGCCTCCTCGCCTCCCCCGCGGGTGGCAGCACCAATACCGGATAAAACAGGGCGCTCCCCATCACGATCGAGCCCTGCCGGGTACTTCCGAATACATGCCGGACACGGCCCGCCTGAAACTGGGGCATCATGGCTCACGTGCCGACTCTCATATACCCCTCGGTGACCGGCCGGTCTCATGACGAGACGCGAACGCTGGTGCGGCGCCATCCCACTCCCCTCGGGAATGCCATCGAAGCATCCCGCGCGAGCGATGGGCGGGCATCCGGCACCGCCCCGGAAAGTGGTGCGGATCGGGAGCGTCGAGGTGAATGAGAACGGCACGGGGCTGCCCGCCTGGCACGAGGGCGGCACCCCCCCGTCGGGCACCCGGCCGGACCTGCCGGGGACGCGACCGGACTCGGCCACCGGCCTGCGTGCAGCCGACGGCAAGGTCGCTGCAAGCGCTCCACCCGATGATGACGAGGTGACGCGCGACGGAGGCGACCAGGCGATGGGCCGGACAGTGACCGAGGAGCGCAGGGCCGGACTGATGGACCGCCTGCGCAAGGATCTGAGAAATCCCCTGTTCCTACAGGGCTACGCATTGATGATCAATACCGGGATCACCGCCGTGCTGGGCCTCGGCTACTGGTTCCTCGCCACGCACCTGTACACCGCCGCCGCGTTCGGTGAGGGCCAGGCCGTGATCAGCGCGATGCGGCTGTTCGCCTCTCTGACCGGGCTCGCCTTCGCGGGCGCGCTGGCCAGGTTCATCCCGGTGGCCGGCCGCCGCACCGCCGAGTTCGTCCTGCGCGGCTACGCGATCGCCGGGGCCACCGGCCTGGTGGCGGCGTTGGGGTTCCTGCTGACGTTGCCGGTGTGGGGGGCGGTCTACGCCGACCTCGCCGGGTTCGGCCCCGGACTGTTCTTCCTCGTCTCGGTTCTCGTCTGGACGGTCTTCACCCTCCAGGACGTGACCCTGGCCGGGCTGCGCAAGGCCGTCTGGGTGCCGGTCAACAGCCTGGCGTTCGGCCTGGTCAAAATGGGCATGCTCGCCGCGCTCGCGGTCGCGCTGCCGGAGGGCGGCCTCTTCGGCGGGATCTTCGTCTCGTGGATCGTGCCGACGGCCATGGCACTGATCCCGATCAGCTGGTTCATCTTCGGCGTCATCATCCCCAAGCACGTCAAGAACACCGAGGAGAGCGCCGCGAACCCGCCGCGCCTGCGCGAGGTGGGGCGTTTCCTGGCCGGAGACTTCCCCGGCGCGTTCTCCATCCTGCTGATCCTCTATCTGGTCCCGGTCATCATCGCGGGCTGGCTCGACGACGCGCCGACGTTCGGCTACTTCTCGATAGCCCACACACTGGGCTCCATGATCGGGCTGCTGGCGGCCAACATGGCGGTGTCTCTGACGGTCGAGGGGTCCTTCAACGCCGCCCGGCTGGCGCAGAGCGTGCGCAACGCGCTGCGCCGCACCTTCCTGATCGTCGGACCGGTCATCGCGGTGGTCGTGGTCGGCGCGCCCCTGATCCTGAGCGTGTTCGGCCCCGGGTTCGCCGAGGCGGGCACGCCGCTGCTCCGTCTGATGGCGATCGCCGTGCTCCCCCAGACGGTGATCGAGATCTGTCTCAGCATGCTGCGCGCGCAGAGCGAGGCCCGCAAGCTCGCACTCATCCAGATCGGAATGGCGGTGCTGGTCCTCACCTCAATCGCCCTGCTGTTCCCCCTCTTCGGGATCGCCGCGGTGGGCTACGCGATGCTCGGCAGCCAGCTCCTGGTCGCGCTACTGATCCTCCCGAACATCCGCAGAGTGATCAACCACGGCAAGGCGTCCCAGGTTGTCGCAGCTTAGTGGCGGCGTGGCTCTGTTTGCAGTCTTGATCGCGCACGTGATAGACGGTCTCCAGTGACTCCTGAGCACATTGTGGCGAAGCGGACAGGCCGCCACTGCCTTCCACTGCCCTCCAATCGTCTGGGCCTGTATCTGGCCCTGCGGCACTGGTGCAGCCCCGGCCAGCGGTTGCTGATGTCGCCGCTGTCGGCCGACGAGATCCTCTTTCTCGTGCTCGCCGCCGGGCTGCGCCCGGTCATCGCCCCGCTCTCCTCCGAGGACGGCAACATCGACGCGGGCGCCGTCGACCTCGACACGGTCGACGCGGTGCTGACCACCAACCTGTACGGCCTGCCGGACCGGGTGGCGGCGTTCACGGGCAAGATCCTGATCGAGGACGTCGCGCACGCGATGGAGACGAGCGTGCACGGCAGGCCGCTGGGCACCTTCGGGGTGGCGGGCGTGTTCAGCCTGTCCAAGCACGCCGGAGCGGGTTCCGGCGGGGTGATCGCGGTCGAGCACCTGGAGGACCTGCGCACCCTGGAGCGCGACCGTGACCGGCTGCTGCAGCCGGGGGCCTTCAGGAAGGAGATCCACAGCGTGCTGACCTCGGTGGGCCGGCACGCCGCGCTGCGCCTGAACATGGTCCGCCCGGCACTGAGGGCGATGCGCGCGTTCGGCATGGAGGAGGAGCGCGAGGGCTACCGGATCGCCCCGCGCCCGGCGGATCTGGTCAGGGCGCTGGAGTACGCGCCGCAGCTACCGGCGTTCGACTCCTGGGTCCAGGCCGACCTGCACGACTACCGGGCCAGGCGCGGCCACCTCTCAAGCTGGTACCAGTCGAGGCGCCTGCGGACGCTGCCCAGGCAGCGGTCGCGGCGGATCGCCGGCGTCTCGGCGCTGGCCGCGTTGCCCAGCGTGGCGCCGGCCGTCCACCGGCACCTGGATCAACCGCTGTTCCGGGTCCCGCTGCTGGTCTCAGGCCGGGACGAGGCCATCGCCGAGCTGGAGCGACACGGGGTCGCCACCGGATACCTCTACGACCCGCCGTACGACAGCTACCTGCCCGGGTTCACCAGTCCCTCGCCGGAGCCCGAGATCGCGCACTGGTGGGGCCGGCACGTGCTGCCGGTCGATCCGCTCTACGCCCACCGCGCCCTGCCGGTCGTCGAACGGCTCGTCCCGGCCACCCCACCCACCCCTCCCCGGGTTCCCCCGGTGCTGCCGAGTCCGACCGTCTCCGATATCGCTTAGCAGGTAAGTCAATATTTAGGTAGATTTACTGCGTTGGGCGGCGGCAGGGGGATCGCTGCCCGGTTCCGGGACGGTTCCCGCGCTCCGTGACGCACGCCACCCATGTCCATGGGCCGGTCGGATCGCGCGTGCTCCACCCCGAGGACGACGTTCGGTTCCTCAGCCCGGGCTTCGAGAAAGGATCACCTCCTCGTGAACGGTAGGTTGACGCGCACTGCAGGCACGGTCGCCGGTCACCCCGGCGCGGCGGGAGGGGCTGCATGAGGGTCAACGTCATCCGGCCGGCGGAGCTGGGTCCGGGCGAGGTCGCGGCCTGGCGCGAGATGCAACGCTCCAGCGCGCACCTTGCCAACCCCTTCCTCAGCCCGGACTTCACGATCGCGATGGGTGAGGTCCACACCGAAGCGCGGGTGGCGGTGATCACCGAGTCGGACGGGCCCGTCGGGTTCTTCCCCTTCGAGCGGCACGGCGGCGGGGTGGGCGCCGCCCTGGGCGGATGGGTCTCGCTCTCCCAGGGCGTGGTCCACGTGCCCGGCGCCGAATTCGACTCCAACACCCTGCTCAAGGAGTGCGGGCTGAGCGTGTGGGAGTTCGGCTGCATGGTTGATCACCAGCCCTGGTTCCAGCCGTTCGAGACGCTCAGGCAGGAGGCCGTGGTCCTCGACTTCACCGACGGCTACCCGGCCTTCCTCGACGAGCTGCGCGAACGCTCTCCGAAGTTCGTCAAGAGCACCCTGTACAAGGAACGGAAGCTGGGCCGCGACACGGGCGAGATCACCTCCGAGTTCGCGGTGCGCGACGCGGAGCAGTTCCGGCTGCTGCGGGAGTGGAAATCGGCCCAGTACCAGCGGATGGGCCGCCCCGACCGCTTCGCCAAGTCATGGGTCGTGGAGTTGACCGAGCGCCTGCACGCCATCGACACCCCCGACTTCGCCGGGCCGCTGTCCATGCTGTACGCGGACGGCAGACCTGTCGCGGGCCACTTCGGGCTGCGCACTGGCACGATGATGATCGGCTGGTTCCCCGCGTACGACCCCGACTACGCCAAGTACTCCCCCGGCCTGATCCAGCACCTGCATATGGTCGAGGCCGCCGCGAAGATCGGTGTCAGCTCGCTGGACCTCGGCATCAGTAACGGCTCGGAGTACAAGGACGCACTGTGCAGCAGGACGGTTCCAGTCACCGAGGGCATCGCGCGCCGCCGTTCGGCCGGCGCGGCGGCGCACTGGCTACGCACCACACCGGTCCGCCGCGTGCGGCGGTTCATCCTTGACAGCCCGGCCCTGTACGGCGCCGCCGACCGGGCCATGAAACGGTACGGGCGGCTGCGCACCCGGGGGAAGGCCCAGTGATCGGGCAGAACGACGGCCGCGAGCTTGAGGCGGCCATGCGAGACCGGATCGGCCAGGAGTGCCTGCACGTGCCCTCCGCCAGGTTCGGTCTGCTCCTGGCGCTGCGTCACTGGTTCGAACGCGGCGACCGGGTGCTCATCTCACCGACGAACTGCGAGACCGTGCTGTTCGTCGTGCTGGCCGCCGGGCTGGAACCGGTGATGGCGCCGGTCTCCTGGCGCGACGGCAACATCGACGTCCCCAACATCGACTGGAGCGGCCTGGCCGGTGTCGTCACCACGCACCTGTACGGCCAGCCCGACCGGGTGACCGAGTTGCGGGCCGAGTGCGACCGGCGCGGTGTGATCCTCCTCGACGACGCGGCACACGCCATGCAGACGACGGTGGACGGCCGCCCCGCGGGCACGTTCGGCACCGCCGGGGTGTTCAGCCTCGCCAAGCACGGACGGGCGATGTCCGGCGGGTTCCTCACCGCGCGGGACCCGGCCGCGCTGCCCGAGCTGGCCCGGGCCAGGGACGAGTCGCTGCTCCCCGGCGGAGCGCGCGCCCAGCTGCTCGGCACGCTGCGGCCCGTGCTGCGCGAGACGATCTACCGCACCGGGCTGGTCCGGCCGATGTGGCACGCCCTTAAAGCGCTCGGCCTCGTCCAGTGGACCGGCCACCGCTGCCCGCCCCGCGAGAAGGAACTGCGCGCGACCCTCGCCGGCGATCCGGTAGACCTGCGCGCCATGGACCACTGGCTGCGGATCGACCTCGACGACTGGCGGATGCGCCAGGGGCCGCTGCTCCGCCGCTACCAGCGCTCCCGCTTCCGGGTGATCGACCGCGAGCGCGACCGGCGGGTGGCCGGGGTCGAACTGCTGCGTACCCTGCCCTGGGCGGCCGAGGGTGTCCGCGACGCGGCGCCGCAGCCGCTGCTGCGGGTGCCCCTGCTGGTCGAGAACCGCGACGAGGTGGTCGCCCGGCTGGAGAGCCGGGGCGTGGTGCCCGGCTTCATCTACGACCCTCCGCTGGACGACTACCTGGAACTGGTGCCCGAGGGGCCGTCCTCGGAGATCGCCCGCTGGTGGACCGGCCACGTCCTGCCCGTCGATCCGCTCCGCGCCACCCGGATGGCCGGCTTGCTGACCGAACTCGACGTCCGCCCCGCCACGCGCCCGTTCACGGCGTCGCAACAGCCCGCCTGAGCAGGTCGCGAGCCTCCTCCCTCGGGGGGAGGCCCGCCGTGTCGCCGGGGGTCTCCACGATGCGGGCGGCCAGCAGAGTGCCGAGGGCGGCTGCGCCGCCGGGGGAGCCGCCGGACAGGCGAGCGGCGAGATAGCCGCCGAGGAACGCGTCGCCGGCGCCGACGGGATCCCGCACGACCCGGGCGGCGCTGGCCAGGTGGCGGGGACGGCCATCCCCACCGGCGAACCAGGCGCCGTCCGCGCCGCCCTTGAGCAGGACCTCTCCCACGCCGGCCTCCCACGCCGCCGCGAAAACCCTGCCCGGGTCCGTCTCACCGAACAGCGCCTCCGACTCGTCCTGGCCCAGCACCAGCAGGCCGACGTGCGGCAGGAGCGGAAGGAGGTCGGGGACGGGCAGCGCGGACTACCGCACCGCAGAGCCGTGTGTTCAAGCTGGCGCTGATCGGATACCTGATCCGGCAACCCTCATGGCTGGGCGGCATGGGTGCGCTGATCGGGGG
>NZ_JBEXUE010000051.1:0-33393 GCF_040614275.1 Streptosporangium sp. NPDC006013 | reverse complement strand
GGAAGGCCACCGGTCCGGCCTTCGACCGGCTCTTCGCCGACCGCCTGCGCGAGCACCTCGACCAGTCGGCCGCGGTAGCCCGCTCCGAGCAGAGCGCCGGTGCCGACGAGGGGACGAGGGCTCTGGCCGCAGCCGTCGAGCGGGCCCGCGCCACCCAGAGCGATCTGCTCGACGGCATCCGCTGACCGGATCCCCAGGGGCGCCGTCGCGCCGCCGTTTTTGGACATTGACAGCGCGCCGACGTCATGACGTACTGGAGAGCGCTCTCCAAGAGTGATCTACAACAGTGATCTCCAACGGTGAAGGGAAACCACGTGAGCATCGACGAGTTCGACCGGCTGGTGGAGAAGCTGGACCTGGAGCGTAAGGTGCGGCTGCTCACCGGGGCGACCGTGTGGTCCACCCACGCCGAGCCGGGCATCGGACTGCGGGCCATGGTCACCTCCGACGGCCCGGTCGGTGTGCGCGGGGAGGGCTGGGACGAGCGGAGCACCTCACTGACCCTGCCGTCGGCCACCGCACTGGCCGCGACCTGGGACGAGGATCTGGTGGAGCTGCTGGGTGAGCTGCTCGCCGCCGAGGCGCGGCGCAAGGGCGTGGACGTCCTGCTCGCCCCGACGCTCAACCTGCACCGCTCGCCGCTCGGCGGGCGCCACTTCGAGTGCTACTCCGAGGACCCCCTGCTGACCGGCAGGATCGGCGCCGCCTGCGTCCGGGGAGTCCAGTCCGGCGGGGTGGCGGCCACCGCCAAGCACTACGTCGCCAACGACTCCGAGACCGAGCGGCTCACCCTCGACGCCCGCGTCGACGAGCAGGTCTTGCACGAGCTGTACCTGGCGCCGTTCGAGGCCGCGGTGCAGGCGGGCGTCTGGGCCGTCATGTCCGCCTACAACGGGGTGAACGGGACCACGATGTCGGAGAGCCCGCTGCTCACAGACCCGCTCAAGACGATGTGGGGGTTTGACGGGGTGGTCGTGTCGGACTGGGGAGGCGTCCGCTCCACCGCTCCCTCGGCCCGCGCCGCGCAGGACCTCGCGATGCCGGGGCCGCAGGGCCCCTGGGGAGAGGCGCTGGTCGCCGCGGTGCGCGCGGGCGAGGTACCCGAGGCCGCGATCGACGACAAGGTACGGCGCCTGCTCAGGCTGGCCTCCCGGGTCGGCGCGCTGGACCTCGGCTCCGCCGTCCCGCCGGAGCCCGCGGAACGGGAAGACCACGGCCCCGCCCGCGCGCTGCTGCGCCGGGCCGTCGCCGCGAGCACGGTGCTGCTGCGCAACGAGGGGTCGCTGCTCCCGCTGGACCCCTCGCGGCTGCGCAGGGTCGCGGTGCTCGGGCCGAAGGCCGCCGTCGCCAGGATCCAGGGCGGCGGCAGCGCGGGCGTGTACCCGATGTCCGTCGTGTCGCCCCTCGACGGCATCCGCGAGGCGCTGTCCGGCACCGCGGAGGTGCTCCATTCGCCCGGCCCGCACCTCGACGACCGGCCCACCCCGCTGGGCACGGAGAACGCCCGCAACCCGCTGACCGGTGAACCCGGCGTCCTGGTCAGGCTGCTGGACGCCGGGGGCGCGGAGATCCACGCCGAGCACCGGCTGACCGGCCGCGTCCTGGAACCGGCGCGGATCGACGCCGCGGCCACCGTCGAGATCCGCGCGCTGCTGAGCCCGGAGACGGACGGCGCCTGGGAGCTGGCGGTGGCCGGATGGGGGCACGTGCTGCTGGAGGTGGACGGCCGCGTCCTGGTGGACGAGGAGGTGGAACGCGACACCGACGACCCCGCCACCGTGCACCTGTCCCCGCCGTACCGGCGGGTCAGGGTCCCGATGGCCGCGGGCAGGGCGGTGGAGCTCGTCTCCCGGCGGCGGCTCGACCCCGGCAGCGGGATCGCCTCGGTCCTGGCCGCCGACCCGCCCCGGCGAGCCGACGAGGTGGAGCTGGCGGCCGCGGTCGAGCTCGCCGGGACCTGCGACGCCGTCATCGTCGTGGTCGGCTCCACCGAGGAGATCGAGAACGAGGGCGTCGACCGTACCCACCTTGACCTGCCGGGACGCCAGGACGAGCTGGTCCGCGCGGTGGCCGCGGCCAACCCGGCCACCGTCGTGGTCGTCAACTCCGGCGGCCCCATGGTCCTGCCGTGGCGCGAGGAGGTGGCGGCGCTGCTGCTGAGCTGGTTCCCCGGCCAGGAGTACGGGCACGGCCTGGCCGACGTCCTGTTCGGCCGCGCCGAGCCCGGCGGCCGGCTGCCCACGACCTGGGCGGAGCGGGCACTCGTCTGCACGGCCCCCGACGGCGGGACGCTCGCCTACGCCGAGGGCCTGGACATCGGCTACCGCGGCTGGCTGCGGCAGCCCGAGCCGCCCGCGTACTGGTTCGGGCACGGGCTCGGCTACACGTCCTGGTCCTACGACAGCCTCACGCTGCCCTGGGAGGCCGCCCCCGACGGCTCGCTGCCGGTCCGGGTACGGCTGCGCAACACCGGCGAGCGCGCCGGGCGCGAGGTCGTCCAGGTCTACCTGTCCCGGCCGGAGACGGGCGTGGCCCGTCCCGTGCGCTGGCTGGCCGGCTACGCCCTGGCCGACGCGGGGCCCGGCGAGGTCGTCGACGTCACGGTGGACATCCCGGCGCGGGCCTTCCAGCACTGGTCGGCCGAGCACCACGCCTGGCGGGCCGAGGAGGGCGCCTTCACGGTGCTTGCCGGACGCTCGGCCGCCGACCTGCCGTTGAGCGTCGAGGCACTCGCCGGTGAGCAGGCGCCGAGCCCGCGAAAGCCCTCGGGAGAGCGCTCTCTCGCTGTGCTATAAAAGCCTTCTGACGTACTCCCCACAGCTGAGGCCGGGGGTCTTCACGCTTAAGGAGAGGCTATGGGCGAAGGCCTGCCGCGGGTGTCGGCACCCCCCACCCTGGAGGATGTGGCACGGGCGGCGGGGGTCTCCCGGGCCACGGTCTCGCGCGTGATCAACGGAATTCGCAATGTCGATCTCGCGATCCAGGAGAAGGTCAGGCAGGCGATCGCCCTCACCGGCTACGTGCCCAACCAGGCGGCGCGCTCGCTGGTCACCCGGCGGACGGGGGCGATCGCCCTGATCGTCTCCGGGGCCGGCGGCGACGAGGAGAACCCGTTCCCCGGCCATGTCTTCGCCGACCCGTTCTTCGGGCGGGTGGCCGGGGGGGTCGTCGGTTTCCTGCGCCCGCTGGGCATCTACCCGATCCTGATGTTCGCCGACACCCCGGAGAGCCGCGACCAGGTCATCGCCTACCTGCGCCAGGGCAACGCCGACGGGGCCATCCTGGTCTCCATCAGCGCCGAGGACACGCTGCCCAGGCTGCTCGCCGAGGCCGCGCTGCCCACCGTGCTCTTCGCCAGACCGGCCAGGCCGATCCCGATCAGCTACGTCGACGTCGCGCACCGGGCCGGGGGCAAGCTGGCCGCCGACCATCTCGTCGCCCGGGGCTGCCGCCGGCTGGCGACCATCTCCGGCCCGCTCGACGTCCCGGCCAGCCAGGACCGCCTGGCGGGCTTCCAGGAGGCGATGGCCGTCCACGGCCACCCCTACATTCCCTGCGTGGAGGGCAACTTCACGCTTGCCAGCGGCGAGGCGGCGATGGAGCGGCTGCTCGCCGAGCACCCCGACATCGACGGTGTCTTCGCGGCCAACGACCTGATGGCCCAGGGCGCCCTGCTGGTGCTGCGCCACCACGGGCGCCGGGTGCCCGACGACGTGGCCATGGTGGGCTTCGACGACAGCAGCGCGGCACTGGTCTGCCGCCCGCCGCTCACCACGGTCCGCCATCCCGTCGAGGACATGGCCGCCGAGATGGGACGGCTGCTGCTGGCTCACATCGAGCAGCCGGACCACCCGGTGACCTCACGGATCTTCGAACCGACCCTGGTGATCAGGGAGTCGGCCTGATCCTGGCGGCCGGTAGGGGGCGTGAGACGGCCGTGGTGGCCGCCTCCGCCGGTGTGGCGGGGCCCTGCCTACCGGTCGGCGAGGGGGGTGCTCGCCTGGACGGACGGCGCGTGCTGGGGGCAGCCCGGCGGGGGGCCCATCGTCTCCGAGCGCGAGATCACCGTGAAGGAGGCATCCAGGTGGGTGAGCTTCAGCAGCCTGAGGACCACGGGTGGTGCTCCGGCCAGGAGCAGCGGGGCGTCGCGCTCGCGCGCGTACCGCTTGATGCCGATCAGCGAGCTCAGGCCGCAGGCGTCGATGAAGGTGACCCCGGAGAGGTCGATGATGACCGTGCCTTGGCAGGCGTCGATGGCTTCCTGCACGCAGTCGGACAGCTCCGGCCTGGTGGCCAGGTCGAGCTCGCCGGCCACCGTGATGACCACGAAGCCGCTCGCGTGTTCGCTCGTGAGTTGAAGTGCGTTCATCGCCCACTTCCCTGCAGGCTCACGTGAATGTACGTATCCGGCCGGGGAGTGTCACTCTGACGTCCGGCCTCAGCTCGTCCTCCCGATCGCGTCTTGCCCGGCGCGAAAAAGGATGGACGATCTGAAGCCACGATACTCCCTAACGGTGCGAACCATCGCTTTCCGTGATCGTGTAGCTTCGAAGCGAAGTGTAGATGCCTACCCGTATATGTGCCAGCTATTCGAGGAAACAGTTTGCCGGTGGCGCGCGCCGGCCTTCGGCCGGAGGGCTCGAAAAGGGTTGGGAGGGTGCTGCGAGAGTTGCGGAAGGGGAGGGTGAGCCGGCCGGGAAAGTTGCTCTGAGCTGGGGTGATTCAGTTCGCCGAGTGGCTCGGGGTCAGCGCGTCCAGCGCCTCGCGCAGGTTGCCGCGTACCTCGAAGTGCCGGTCGAGATTGGTGATCGTCAGCAGATGGGTGATCATGCCGGGACCCACCACCAGGATGAGGCGGCAGTGGGCCTCCCTGAGCCGGGTGAGGGTGCCCACCAGGACGCCCAGCCCCACCGAGTCGCAGAACGGCACCCTGGTCAGGTCGACCACCAGACCCGGGACGCCGGCACCGTCCAGGACGCGGTCGATCTCCGCGCGCAGCCGGGGAGCGACGGCCAGGTCAAGCTCGCCTGTCGCCCGCACGACCGCGCAGGGACCGCTGCGCCACGTCTGAACATCAAATGTCGAGATCACGGTCACCACCTCCGTGCCCCGCTGACTGCCCCAGTCGAAGATTGTTATGCGTATAAATCACTTCTTGCAGATGTTCTCCGTGGCCGTCCTCGCCGTTGGGGTCGCCAAGGGTGAGGCGGTCGGAGTCGCCGGTGCGGCCGTCTCCTTCACGGTGACCTTCTTCGGCGACGCGTGCTTCAGGCCGACGACCACCTCGATCGCGTCACCGAGGCTCTCCACCCGGCGCGACTCCGCGCCGGGTAGCGCGGCGGCGACGGTGCGCGCCGAGTCCTCGCGGCCCGGGCCGTACCGGACGACCGTCCTTTCGAAGCCCTTCTGCGGGGTGTTGCCGGCCGTCTCGGGCACCAGGAATCCGACCTTCTGCAGCTCGGCCCTGGTCTGCGCGCCCAGCCCCTTGATCGTGGTGCCGTTGAGAACCCTGAGGGAGATCCGCGCGGGCGGTACGGTCAGCGCGGGAGCCGAGGGGGAGGCCGAGGCGCTCGGGGTGGGCGTGGACTCGGCGGGTTTGGTCGGCTTGACGAGCGTCTCGTCGGCGGCGATCCGGCGGAACAGCTCCTTGGCCGCGTCCTTGTCCCAGAGCACGGCGGACTCGCCGGTCGGCGTCCGGTAGTCGACATCGGCGAGCGGGACCGTGGCGAAGGCCACGTCGTCCGTGGAGACGTCCTTGAGCTGGTTGGCCAGGCCGAGCAGGTCCTTGCGGAGCGCGTCGTCCACCCGGACCGTGTCGAGGGCGGTGTCGACGAACGAGGCCAGCCTGATCGGGTTGGTGAGCGTGTCGCCGCTGAGTGCCTGGTTCAGCAGCGCGGAGATCACCTGCTGCTGGCGGTCGATGCGGTCCAGGTCGGAGCGGGCGGTGGCGCGGGTTCGGGCGTAGGAGAGGGCCTTGACGCCGTCGAAGGAGTAGGTGCCCGGCTCCAGGTTGAGTGCGGTCTTCGGGTCGTTGATCGGGACCGGTGTGCAGACCGAGATGCCGCCGAGCGCGTCGACCACGTTGATGAAGCCGAGCACGTTGACCTCGACGTAGTGGTGGAGGGTCAGGCCGGTGGCCGCCTGCACCGTGCGGGTCGCGAGCTTCGGGCCGCCGAACTGGTAGGCCGCGTTGATCTTGTGCTGGCCCTTGCCGGGGATCGTCGTCCAGGTGTCGCGGGGGAGGCTGACCACGGTGACCCTGCGGTGGTCCTCCGACAGGTGGATCACCATCATGGTGTCGGTGCGCTCGCCGCTCTCGCGGCCCAGCTTGAGCTGGTTCTGCTGCTTGCGGGTGAGGTCGTCACGCCTGTCGACGCCGACCACCAGGATGTTCATCGCGCCGCTGCTCGGCCGCGACCCCTGCAGCCCCGCGTCGACCGACTTGATCTTTGTCGTCGCGTAGTTCGTCAGCGCCCACGTCACTCCGGAGCTGCCCAGGACCAGGCACGAGAGCGTTCCCGCGATGACGAGACCGCGTCGCCTGGTGCGGGCACCCCTGGCTGACCTGCGGTCACGTCTCGGGTTCAATCGGACGCTGCCGTAGGCGTCGCCGCCCACCTGCACACCCGAATCCTCATGCGGGTCACGCATGCATGGCCCCCTAGGCTCCTGCTGGGTCGATGAGGTACCCGTTCGTACAGTAGCGTGAGCGACGCCATGAAGCAGTTCCCCGACTCGCCCGCGCCGGCGTCGTCTTCCGAGACACGTGTCTGGCCTCCGATCTCCATCGTCATCCCGGTGCTGAACGAGGAGCGCCATCTGCGGGAGGCGGTGCGTCAGGTGCTGTCGCAGCGGTACGAAGGACCGATCGAGGTCGTCCTCGCGATCGGCCCCTCCCGCGACCGCACCCAGGAAGTCGCCGACGAGATCGCCGCCGACGACCCCCGCGTGATCGTGGTCCCCAACCCCACGGGCCGGACTCCCAACGCGCTCAACGCCGCCATCGCCGCGTCGAACAACAAGATCATCGCCAGGGTGGACGGCCACGCGATGCTCCCCGACGACTACCTCCGGGTCGCGGTCGAGACCCTTGAGGAGACCGGCGCGGACAACGTGGGCGGCATCATGGCCGCCGAGGGCGTCACGCCGTTCGAGCAGGCCGTGGCCCGCGCGATGACCTCCAAGATCGGTGTCGGCGGCGCCAGATTCCACACCGGCGGCACCGCGGGCCCGGCCGACACGGTCTACCTCGGCGTGTTCCGCCGGGAGGCTCTGGAACGGGTCGGCGGCTACGACGAGCACTTCCAGCGGGCCCAGGACTGGGAGATGAACCACCGCATCCGCGAGACGGGCGGCCTGGTCTGGTTCCAGCCCCGGATGCGCGTCTCCTACCGGCCGAGGCCCAACCTCAGGGCCCTCGCCAAGCAGTACTTCCACTACGGCCGCTGGCGCAGGGTGGTCGCCCGCACCCACGAGGGCACGATCAACCTGCGCTACCTGGCGCCGCCGCTGGCCGTGCTGGCCATCCTCGCCGGCCTGGTGGTCTCCCCCTTCCTCTGGCCGGGCCTGCTGATCCCCGGCGGCTACCTGGCGGCGATCCTGGTCGGCTCCGCGGTCACCGGCAGCGGCCTGCCGCCCCAGGCGCTCATCCGGCTGCCGCTGGTCTACGTCGCCATGCACATGTCGTGGGGTTGGGGTTTTCTGACCAGCCCGAGGAGGCTCGGCAAGCCGGGCTGACCCATTTCACCGGGGCGGGAACCGGTCAGGGGCGGGCATCGACCACCTGACCGGTGACGCCGGAGGCGAGCACGTCCAGCGAGGTGCGGGCGACGGTGCGCGGGGCGTCGCTCCGCCCGGGAACGACGCAGTTGACCCGTACCCCGCAGAAGGCCCATTCCCCCGCCAGCGCCCGGGTCAGACCGGCCACCGCGGCACCCGCGGCGGAGCGCAGGCTGTCATCGGCGCCCTCGACCCGGGCGGGGGCGTGGAACAGCAGGTGGCCCCGGGTCTCGCGGAGATGGGGGAGGGCGGCCCTGGCGATGTTGACCGGGCCCAGGTGGTGCACGTTCACGCTCTCGGCGATCGCGGTGTCGTCCACCGCGTCGAGCCGGCCCGCGGGCGCGGTCCCCGGGGCGTTGACCACGTAGTCGATCCCGCCCGTCTCCTTGGCGGCGTGGGCGAGCGCGTCGGCCACGGCGCCGGGGTCCTCGACGCGCACCCCTTCGAGCGCCCCGGAGAGGTCGGACGGCCCGGGGAAGCGGAACACGCGGGCGCCGTGCTCTCCGGCCAGCTCCGCCACCTCGGCGCCCGCGCCGAAGACCACCACGGTCCTGCCCTCCATCGCCTCGCGCAGGGCGGAGGCCGAGGCGGGGGGAACGTCGCTCGCGGCGAGCCGCAGGAGCGTGTCGGCGATGAGGAGGTCCACCGGGTGGGTGACCTTCATGTTCCGCTCGCTGCCGGTCACCACGTGGATCGGCACCTCGGGCAGGTAGCGCAGCACCACGCCGCAGTCGTCGGTGGGCGGCCGGTCGCCGAAGCCGGGGTCGGCGAAGGCCCGCTGGTACGCCTCGCGGATCACCGAGAGCCGGAAGCACTGCGGGGTCTGGACGCGGCGCAGGGTGGCACGGTCGGGGACGTCACGGACGATCTCTCCGTCCGGCCCCTGCGAGGTAACCACGATCGTGTCGGAGCTCGGGATCGCCACCTCGACGGCCGAGCAGGTCCTCAGCGCCTCGACGCAGTCGGTGATGATCCTCCTGTCCGCCAGCGGGCGTACGGCGTCGTGCAGCAGCACGTCGCACTCCCGTGGCCCCAGGGCCCGCAGCGCCCGCCAGGTGGTCTCCGGGCGGCTCTGGCCGCCCTCCAGGACCCGGGTGACCTTCGCGAAGCCGTTCCGCTCGACGATCCGCTCCACCTCCCCGGTGAAGCCGGGCGCCATCAGCACGATGACCTCGTCGATCTCCGGCGCCTCCTCGAACAGGGCGAGGGTGTGTTCCAGGATCGTCCGGCCGGCTATCTCCAGCAGCTGCTTGGGGGTGCCGAGGCCGACGCGCCGGCCGACGCCGCCTGCCAGGACCACTCCGACGGTTCGAGGACGCGGTTCACGTTCGGCCAAGATCAGATTCCTTTGACAGTTCGGATATGGCGAGCGTAATGGGTGCGTACCCGATCGTCCGGCGTGCTCCCGTGCTATCCCGTCAAGATCTAGCTACCCTGAGTGCGCACTCCCCGATTCGTACGGTGATCCCGTCGGATACGAAGGAGCCCGGATTGCCTGACTCTCACGCCGCCTCCCAGACGGCCGCGGTCGTGCTCGCCACCACCGAGGCGTCCGCCCTGCGCTGTCCCGCCGGAACGCTGCTCGACAGGCTGACCGGACAGCTTGCCACACTCTCGATGCGGGAGGTGCACGTGGTGGCCCGCTCCAGCGACATCATCCACGCGCCCGGCGGCACCCACATGATCGGCGCCGAGGGGTCGCGGGGGCTCGCCGACGACCTGCGCAGGGTCGCGAAGGTGGCTCGCTCGTCCATCGGCCCCGTGCTGCTGGTCGCCGGTGACCTGGTGGCGCACACCGAGGCGCTGGCCATGCTCACCGAGCATCCGGCCCGTGACACCCGCGCGCTGGTGAGCGAGGGCGAGAGGGCCGTGCCGGGGCCGTCACGCCCGCCGGTCAGGATCGACGGCGGGAACGTGGTGGCCGCGGGCACCTCCTTCCACGAGGTGGGCGAGGCGGACGGCACCTTCAGGGGCGCGCTCCAGGTAGGAGTGTCCGACCTGACGCGCCTCGCCGAGGCCGCCGAGACGCTCGCCGAGCTCGCCGAGGCGGGCGGCTTCGGCCCGATGGACGGCGGCGAGGTCCCACAGCTGCTCCTGGTCGGTCTGGTCCGCGCCGGTGTCCCGGTGCGCGCGGCCGGGCTCGGCCGGCTGCACGGCGACCGGATGGTCGAGCAGGCGGACGTCGACTCGGCGGTGCCGAGGCTGGCGGAGGTCGACGAGGCCGAGGCCCGGCTGGACGGCGCGGTCAAGACCAACGACGGCTTCTTCGCCACGTACGGGGTGAGCTCCTGGTCCAGGCACCTGGTGAAGCTCGCCGCCAGGCTCGGTCTGACGCCGAACGCGATCACCGGCATGTCCGTCGGCCTGGCCGCGCTCGCCGCGGTCTGGTTCTCCACGGGCACCCGGCAGGCCCTGATCGCCGGGGCGGTCCTGCTCTACCTGTCGTTCGTGCTCGACTGCGTCGACGGCCAGCTCGCCCGCTACACCCGTGCCTTCTCGCCGTTCGGGGCCTGGCTGGACGCCACCTTCGACCGGGTCAAGGAGTACGTCGTCTACGTGGGCCTCGCCTTCGGGTACGCGGCCGGGCTGGAGGCCGGCGGCGGCGGACCCGACGGCATCTGGGGGCTCGCGGTGGCCGCGATGATCCTGCAGTTGCTCCGGCACATGATCGATTTCTCGTACGCGGGGGCGCGGGCCGACGCCGCCCGGGTGGGCGCGGCCTGGGCCAGGACGCCGGGCTCGCCGGGCGACCCGGCCGATGACGCCAGACGGCCGGTGCCGCTCCGCGAGCCGGCGCGGCAAGCCGCGCCGGTGGGTACCGGTGCCGTGCGGGCCGCGGACGGCGGGGCCGAGCAGGACACCGGGAGAGCGGCCGGGGACGGCGACGGGCCGGGTACGGGCAACGCGATCGTGCGGCTCTCGCGGACCATGGAGAAGGCGTCCCCCACCCGCTGGTTCAAGAAGATCATCGTGCTGCCCATCGGGGAGCGGATGGCCCTGATCGCGGTGACCGCCGCCCTCTTCAACGCCCGGGTGACCTTCGTCGCGCTGCTGGTCTGGGGTGGGATCGCCGCGACCTACACTCTCGCGGGCCGGATGGGCAGGTCGTTGAGCCGGTGACCGGAGACGGTGGGCGCGCGGCAGGGCGGGGTGGGCCCGCCACGAGACGGGAGACTCCGGCGTGGACGTGGGCTCCGCCGGGGCGGCGGTTCCCGCCATCAAGCCGGCCGGTCACGGGATCGGCCGGGCCTGTCACGGGGCAGGCGGTGTCCGTCGCGGGGCGGGCAGGAACGGTCGGGCTTTCCGCGGGGCGACTGGGAAAACGGATGTGATCATGGTTTCTGTGCATATGGCGCCGGTGCCGCGTAGTGCCGTGGTCGCCTACCGGGACGACGGGGTGCCGTCGAGGGCCATGGGCGCACTGGTCGCCGGGCAGCTGCCGCCGCTGCCGCCCGCCATCGTCGGGATGTTCGTGACCGGGGTGCTGCTGCTGGTCGGCGTGGCCGGCACCGACGGGCTGGCGGTCTTCGCCCCCGCGGTGGCGCTGCTGCTCGCCGGTCCGGGCAGCTCCCACCCGCACGACGGCCGGCTCGACTGGCTGGTGCCGCCGATCCTGCGTCTCACCGAGTACGGCTTCGTGGCCTCGGTGGGCTTCGCGCACGACGTGCCGCCGTGGCTGATCCTCATGCTGCTCGGCGCGATGGCCTTCCACCACTACGACGTCGTCTACCGTCTCCGGCAGCGGGTCTACCCGCCGGCCTGGCTGGCCACATCCGGCCTCGGCTGGGACGGCAGGATGCTGCTGGTCGCCCTCGGCGGCCTCGCCGGGCAGGTCACGCTGGTGTTCGTGCTGCTCTCGCTGTACCTGTGGTGCCTTTTCAGCTGGGAGAGCATCACCTGCTGGCTGGCCGCCCCGAGGTTCGGGATGGACGCGGCCGACCTCGGCGCACACGATTGAGAACACCCGGCAAACCCTCGATTACACGATCAGGGCCTGAAGGCAACTAACCTTTGGGGCCTAGGAGTGCCCGCCGGGAGGCTCTCACCCGAATGAGGAGTGCGCGTTGCTGGGAATGGTGCTGGCCGCCGGGGCCGGACGGCGTCTGCGGCCGTACACGGACACGCTGCCCAAGGCGCTCGTGCCGGTCGACGGCGACACCACGATCATGGACATCTCGCTGCGTAACCTCGCGGCGGCCGATCTCCGCGATGTCGTGGTCATCGTCGGTTACCAGGCGCAGGCCGTACACGAGCGCAAGGCCGAGCTGGAGCGGCGGCACGGCGTGAAGCTCACCCTCGTGCACAACGACAAGGCCGAGGAGTGGAACAACGCCTACTCCCTGTGGTGCGCGCGCGACTACTTCGACCAGGGTGTGCTCCTGGTCAACGGTGACACGGTGCACCCCGTCTCGGTGGAGGAGACGCTGCTCTCCGCGCCCGCGACCACCGACATCCTGCTCGCGGTCGACGACGTCAAGAAGCTCGCCGACGAGGAGATGAAGGTCACCCTCGACGGCGGACGGCACCTGCGGCTGATCACCAAGCTGATGGATCCGGCCGAGGCCGCCGGTGAGTACATCGGCGCCACGCTCATCCGTCCCGGCATCGGTGAGCGCCTCGCCGACGCCCTCCAGGCCACCTTCGAGCGCGACCCGCAGCTCTACTACGAGGACGGTTACCAGGAGCTCGTGGCCCGAGGCGAGAAGATCGCGGTCGCCCCGATCGGCGACGTCCCGTGGGTCGAGGTAGACAACCACGACGACCTCGCCAAGGCGCGGGAGATCGCGTGCCGATACTAGCCAGGATGCTCCCGGCGCCCTTGTCCATGGAGGTGCGGCGGGGCGCGATCGCTCAGCTCGGATCGTTGCTGGCGGACAGCCGGGTGGCGACCTCCGGGCGGGTGGCGGTGGCGGTGGGGCCGGGCCAGGGAGACAGGATCACCTCGGTGATCGCTCCCTCGCTCGACGAGGCCAGGTTCTTCCGGGTCCCCGACGGCTCGGTGGACGAGGCGGTCTCGCTCGGCGCCGAGCTGCGCAAGGGCGCGTACGAGGCGGTCGTGGGCATCGGCGGCGGCAAGACCATCGACGTGACCAAGTACGCCGCGTCGCTGGCCGGGATCCCGATGGTGGCGGTGGCCACCAACCTTTCGCACGACGGGATCTGCTCGCCGGTGGCCTCGCTGACGCACGACGGAGGCAAGGGCTCCTTCGGCGTGCCCATGCCGCTGGCCATCATGGTGGATCTCGATTTCGTCCACGACGCGCCCGCCTCGCTGGTCCGTTCCGGGGTCGGCGACGTGGTCAGCAACCTCTCGGCGATCGAGGACTGGCAGCTCGGTGCGAGCGAGCGCGGCGAGCCGATCGACGGCCTGGCCTGCGCGATGGCCCGCACCGCGGCGGAGGCGGTGATCGGCAGGGCCGACTCGATCGAGGCCGACGCGTTCCTGACCGTGCTGGCCGAGGCGCTCATCCTGTCGGGCATGTCGATGGTGGTCGCCGGGTCTTCCCGTCCTTCGAGTGGCGGAGACCATGAGATCCTGCATGCCGTGGATCAGCTTTTTCCCGGCACCTCCAACCACGGCGAGCTCGCCGGGATAGGTGCCGCGTTCTGCTTCTTCCTCCGCGAGGACTCGCGGAGGCTCAACCAGGTCGTCGACTGCCTGCGCGGGCATGAGCTGCCGGTCAGCCCCACCGACGTGGGGCTGTCCGCGGCCCAGTTCACCGAGGCGGTCATACTGGCGCCGGCCACCCGCCCCGGTCGCTACACGATCCTTGAGCACCTGCGCCTGTCGGAGCCGGAGATTCGTGATCGGGTGGAGGATTATGTCCGGGCCGTCGGTCGCTGAGCTCCGTGCGGTGGCCCAGCCGCACTCGACCATGGAACGCAACAGCGGCGAGCACTGGGCCGGCGTGCTCTACATGCGCAAACTGTCGATCTACGTCACCTGGTTCCTCGCCAAGACGCCGATCACGCCCAACCAGACCACCTGGCTGATGATCCTCACCGGGTTGCTGGCCGGAGTGGTGCTCGCGCTGCCCGGCCTCTGGGCGGCGGTGCTGGCGGCACTGCTGGTCCAGCTCTACCTGCTGCTCGACTGCTCCGACGGCGAGTTGGCCCGCTGGACCCGGCGCACCTCCATCACCGGCGTCTACCTCGACCGGGTCGGCCACTACTTCGCCGAGGCCGCCCTGCTCATCGGGCTGGGGTTCCGGGCGTCGGAGATCCTGCCCGACTGGTACACCGTGACGGGCTTCGCCGCCGCGCTCGGCGCCATCCTGATCAAGGCGGAGACCGACCTGGTCGACGTGGCCCGCGCCCGCTCCGGGCTGGTCGCGGCGAGTGAGGCCTCGGCCGAGCACTTCCAGTCGCGCGGGCTTGGCCTGGCGCGTAAGGTCGCTGCGGCGCTGAGGTTCCACCGGATCGTGCAGGCGGTCGAGCTGTCCCTCCTCGTCGTGGTCGCGGCGATCTGGGACGCGATCAACGGAGGACTGGCCGCGACGAGGGTACTCGTGGTGGCCTGCGTGGTCGTCGCGGTGCTGCAGATGATCCTGCATCTGATCAGCATTCTGGCGTCCAGGCGGCTTTCATGAGGAACCGGATGGCGTCCGGGCGCGTCGTAGGTGCGAACACCTTACTGTTTGGCAGGTGTTCGCCGACGGTTCCGATACGCTTGTTTCCCGGTAAACAAGGAAGCATTGACCCCGCCAGAATTGCCCGATCCAGCAGACTCGGTGATCATGAACGTATGCTCCGTACGTGCTTTCGACGCGTCAAGGCGATGACCCGTTGAAGATCTCGTGCGTCATCCTCACCATGGGTAACCGGATCCCAGAGCTGGACCGGGCGGTCGAGTCCGCGCTGAACCAGGTCGACGGCGACGTCGAGGTGGTCATCGTCGGCAACGGCACCGATGTTCCCGAGCTGTCGGCCACCGTGCCCGAGGGGTCCTCGGCCTCGATCAGAAGCGTGCGGCTGAGCCACAACGCGGGCATTCCCGCGGGCCGCAACCGTGGCGTCGAGGAGTGCACGGGCGACGTCGTCCTCTTCCTCGACGACGACGGCTGGTACGCCGACCAGGGGCTCGTCTCCCACCTGCGGGAGCGCTTCTCCACCGAGCACGACCTCGCGGTCGTCTCCTTCCGGGTGAAGGACCCCGACGGCGGCATCGGCCAGCGCCGCCACGTTCCCCGCCTGCGGGCGGGCGACCCCGAGCGGTCCTCCCCGGTCACCACCTTCCTGGGCGGCGCGTGCGCCATCCGCCGGTCGGCGTTCCTCCAGGTCGGCGGGCTTCCCGAGCGCTTCTTCTACGCCCATGAGGAGACCGACCTGGCCTGGCGGCTCCTGGGTGAGGGCTACCGCATCGAGTACGACGCCAAGACGGTCATGTACCACCCGCAGGTCCCCCCGACCAGGCACACGGACTTCTACCGGCTCAACGCCCGCAACCGGGTCTGGCTGGCCCGCCGTAACCTTCCCTGGGTGCTCGCGACGCTCTACCTGCTCAACTGGAGCGTGCTGACCCTGGTCCGCGAGCGCTCGGGGCCCGCCCTGCGCGCCTGGTTCAAGGGCTTCGGCGAGGGGCTCAGAGAACCCGCGGGGGAGCGTCGCCCGATGGGCTGGAAGACCGCCTGGCGCATGCTGCGCCTCGGCCGCCCACCGATCGTCTGAGTCCCGCTCCGGCATGGACGTCTACACTCTCGGCGAGGCCTTCGGGGTGGTCACCAGCGGCCGGATTCGCCATGAGCACGAGGCCAGGCTGGACGTCGCCGGCGCCGAGTTCAACGTCGCGATCGGGCTGTCCAGGCTCGGCCACCGGGTGAGCTGGCTGGGCAAGGTCGGCGGTGACGAGCTGGGGTCCAGGATCCTCACCGTGCTGCGCGGCGAGGGGGTGGACGTCTCCGACGTCCGGGTGGACGAGGGATCGCCGACCGGGATGCTCCTGAAGGAGTCGAGGCTCGGTCAGGCTGCCAGGGTCACCTACTACCGCACGGGCGCCAGGCTCGCCCAGGGGAACGTTCCCGTCGACCGGGTCGCGGCCTCGCGCGTCCTGCACGTCAGCGGGATCACCGCCGCGCTGAGCGCGCGCGACGCCATGCACGCCGCGGTACGGGCCGCGCGGACCGCGAGGGTCCCCGTCTCGGTGGCGATCGACTACCACGACCAGCTCTGGCCCGACCTGCGGGAGGCCGAGGAGATCCTCAGCGTGCTGGCCTGCTCGGCGGACGTGCTGTTCGTCCGGCAGAGCGAGCTCGACCTGGTCAAGCCCGCGCTCACCGGAGACCGCGAGGTCATCGTGATACGCGGCGCCCGGGGGGCGAGCGTCCGGGTCGACGGCGTCCGCCACGACGCCGCCGGCATCTCCGCGCCGGTGGTCGATCCCAACGGCTCGGGGGACGCCTTCGTCTCGGGCTATCTCAGCGCGGCGCTGGAGGGACTGCACCCGACCGACCGGCTGCGCCGCGGGTTCCTGCTCGCCGCCTTCGCCTCGTCCGGCCCCAGCGACTGGCAGGGCCTCCCGACCAGAGCCGAACTGCCCCTGCTGGAACTCGACGGCTGACTCCGTACCGAGGCCGTCGCGACCCGCCGGCGGGGCCGGGGCACGGGACTCCCCCGTTATCCGGTCGCTCGCCGCCCCCGGTTAAGTGATCATTGACGTATGTCCGCACGTGAGATTGTTGTGTTCGGTTCCGCCAGTGCGGTTCCCACCCGTACCCGTAATCACAACGGCTATCTGCTGCACTGGGACGGACACGGCCTGCTGTTCGACCCGGGAGAGGGGACGCAGCGGCAGATGATTCACGCCGGGCTCAGCGTGCACGACGTCAACTGGATCTGCCTGACCCACTTCCACGGCGACCACTGCCTCGGAGTACCGGGAATCGTCCAGCGGATGTCACGTGACGGGGTGGCCGAGGCGAACGCGGCCTTCCCCGCCAGCGGTGCGCTCTACTGGGAGCGGCTGCGGCATGCGACGATCTTCCACGACACCATCCGGATCCGTGAGCAGCCGCTCGGCGGCTCCGTGGTGGAACTCGACACCGCCGACGCGCCGTTCACCCTGACGGCCCGCAGGCTCGACCATCCGGTGGAGGCGTACGGCTATCGCCTGGTCGAGCCCGACGGCATCACCATGCTGCCCGACGAACTCGCCGCCCGGGGCGTGCACGGTCTCGCCATCCGTCGGCTGCGGGAGGACGGCCGGGTCACCGCTCCGGACGGCACGGTGGTGACCCTGGGCGAGTGCAGCGTGCATCGTCCCGGGCAACGGTTCGCCTTCATCATGGACACCCGCCTCTGCGACCCGGTCTTCGAGTTGGCCGACGGGGCGGATCTGCTGGTCATCGAGTCGACCTTCCTGGACGAGGACGCCGCGCTGGCCCGTGACTACGGCCATCTCACCGCCGGTCAGGCCGCCAAGGTCGCCTCCGAGGCCGGCGTCCGGCGGCTGGTCCTCACCCATTTCTCCGAGCGGTACCGCGCCGAGGACGAGCACCGCTTCGCCGACCAGGCGGCCGCCGTGTTCCGTGGCGACGTCGTCGTCGCCCACGACCTCGACCGCGTCCCGGTCCCGCCCCGCAGACGGGTGTGAACGCCGCCTGCCCGTTCGTCGGGCGTTGATGCCGACCAGGGAGACTCTGTCCCAGGTCAGCGATAGCGGCCTGGGGCACATTCGGTGACCGGTGGCCAAAGGCGGTACGGCTCCGCCAGGCGCCCGCTCCGGCCTCCGTCATGGGTGCGGTGGTCGAACCACGGGCTCTCGTGGTCGCGGCAGGCCGCCGCGATCGCGGTGACCGGCCGGACCCCGCTAAGGCTCCTTGGCCTCGTTGAAGGTCATGGCCATGTGGGAGACCGTGGTCGTGGCCAGGGCTCGTTTGGGCAGACCGAGTTCGCTCAGTTCCTTGGCGATCGGGTGGTTGCCCAGGCGGATCAGGGCGCCGCCGGGGCGGGTGCGGATGCCGCGGGGGGACATCGACCACGGGATGCGGCGGGTGACGCCATCTGAGTGGCTGTAGGCGTCGAGGGCGGTCATCATGCCGGTGCCCGGCACCGGGACGCCGGGTTTGATCAGCAGGTCCAGCACCAGGCGGCCGTCCTTACGCAGGATGCACCGCTTGTAGGGGGAGGACGTGCGCAGGTCGATGTCGGCCAGTTCCTTGGGAAAACCCCAGATCGTGCGGCCCGCCTCCAGGGTGAAGCCCTGGTCGACCGGGAGCCAATGGACGAACGCCCCGGCGCCGGTCCTGCGTAGCTCGGACAGGTTCGCGCGCAGCCCGCCGCCGGGGGCGTGGTCCGCGCCTGGCGGCCTGGCCAGGAAGGCGATGCCGAACTCGTGGTAGGGGCCCAGGTCGCCGTCGCGGTAGTCGGCGAACATCAGCGTGCACAGGGCCTTGCGGGGCAGCACCTCGGCGACGTCGAGGTGGGAGTAGGCGATCACGGCCCGTGCGGCGTCCGCCCGGACCAGGTAGGAGGCGCTGCAGACCAGGGCGTCTCGGACGCGGACCGGCATGGCGATCTCGCGCCCCTGAATCAGATGGCGTGCCATGCCTCCAGTAGACCAATCTCCAGGCCGGACGTCACCGGTCTGCCCGCCCATTCCTCCAACCGCCCGACGAACGCGCCCGCGTGGTCCGGCCAGTTGTGGTGGGCCAGGGCCTCGGCGTGGCCGCGCCCGCCCATCTCCGCGGCCCCGGTGGGATCGTCCCGCAGCGTCAGCACCGCGAGCACCGCCGCCCCGACGTCGCCGAAGGGTACGACGACCCCGCAGCCGGTCCGCTCGACCAGGGCGGCGACGGCGGGCAGCGGCGTGGTGACCACGGGGACGCCCCGGGACATGTAGTCGATGATCTTGGCCGGTACGGGCCGGTGACCGGGCGCGTCGTGCGGGAGCGACAGCCCGGCGATCGCCCCCTCGGCCATCCGCAGCGCGTGCCGGTTGGGCACATAGCCGTACCAGTCGAGCAGGCCCTCCCGCTGCGCGTCCCGGAGCAGCGGCCTGACCCCGGCGTCGGCGGCGCCGATCAGGTCGAGCCTGATCCCGTGGGGGAGCAGCCGCCTGGCCGTCTCGATCAGCTCGGCCACGCCTCCGGCCTCGGAGAGGTGACCGATGTGGACCACCCGGTCGCGGCCGGGCCGCGCGGGCGGGTTCTCGGGTACGCAGGCGGTGTTGGGGACGACCGGGTGGGGCAGGGAGAAGCGGTCCCGGTAGGAGTCGTCGGCCAGGATCAGGCGCAGCCGGTGTTCCGCTCGGGCCTCGATCCGGCGTACCAGCGAGGGCAGGACCCGGTGCCCGGGTGCGGCGCCGGCCTCACCGCGTACGTCCCAGACGGTGGTGGGGCGGCGTCTGGGCAGGCGGGAGAGCAGCTCCGGGTCGTACACGATCAGCAGGTCGGCGCCCTCGACCCCGCGGCTGAGAGCTCCCCTGGCGGCCTTCAGCGCGCGCCTGCGGTGGTTGCCGATCGCCCGGGGCACGTCGATCGCCCGGATCCGCGGATCCGGAGTGACGTTGCAGTCGGTGAAGGGGGCGACGTAGGTGATGTCGTGCCCGGCGTCGAGAAGCGCCCGGATCTGCCGATGCGCGATCCGGGCGTCTTCTGGATGATGAACGATTGTCGCGACGCATACCCGCATATGCCGATGCTGAGTGGCTGTTCCGTCAGCACCGGATGTGTTGAGTTAATTACCGGGGAACTGCCGCTGAACTCTCCTTGGCGGCGGGCGCGGCCTCGGTGGTGGGCGTGGCTTTGGCGGCGGGGGCCGAGGACGGTCGCCGGTAGAGCCATACCAGCCTGGGTTCGAGCATCCACTTGAAGAGTTTGCGGGTCTCCGGCAGGCAGAGCACGATGGCCAGGGCCAGCGAACTCGACGCGATCGCCGCCACGCCCAGCGGGCCGTACAGCCAGGGGAAGCTCAGCCAGCCCTGGTCCTTGGCGATGACCACCACGACGCCGTGGAGCAGGTAGGCGTACAGGGTGCGGGTGCCGAGGTCGGAGAACCAGGTCTCGCGGCGGGGCACCAGCGCGAGCACCGCGGCCGTCATGATCAGCGCCGCGACCAGCACGGCGGCGCGCACGCCGAAGCCCATCCACCAGGACATGTCCATGGCCTTGAAGCTGTAGCGGAAGTAGATCGGGGCGCGCGGGACGTGCGGCGCGATGAGGATCGCCACCCCGGCGGCCCCGACCAGGACGATCGCGGAGGTGATCTTGACCCAGGTGGGCTTGAGCAGGTCGAAGTGCTCGGGCTTGAGCAGCAGGCCGAGCACGTAGAACGGCAGCAGGCCGAAGAAGCGGTCGATGCTGAAGTCACCGGAGATCTCGGAGAAGCCCGCCGCCATGTAGATGACCACCGCGACCAGCAGCGGTTGCCGCATCCGGGTCCAGATGGGTGTGGAGATCCGCCAGAGGACCAGGGCCACCAGGTACCAGTTCAGCCAGGCCGGATCAATTATCGTCAGCGTCCACTTCTGGCCAAGCCCGTAGCGGAGCACCGCGTAGCCGATCTCCACGACCACGTACGGGATCAGCAGTGTGTCGACCAGCTTGTTGATCTTCGCGTTGGAGTGCCAGAAGTTGCGGCCCAGGTAGCCGCTGATCAGCACGAACGCCGGCATGTGGAACATGTAGATGAACAGGTACGCCGCGCTCGCCGAGTCCGCCTTCAGGGTGGGAACCAGCGAGTGGCCCATCACCACCAGGGCGATCAGGACGAACTTCACATTGTCGAGATACGGCTCGCGCTTCTTCTTGGCAGGGGGAGCCGCGGGCTCCTCCTCGACCTGCGACCCGCGCTCCCGCTCCGCCCGCAGCTCCTGCTCGGCCTGCGGGCCCTGGTTCCAGAACGAGGATTCGCTCTCCCGGTGGTTGTTCTCCCAGTAGGAGAAGGGGCGCTCGCTGCCCGCGGGCGGCGCCTGCCGGGGGGGCGTGGCGGTCTGCGGGTGCCCGGCGCCCGGGAACATCCCGGGACTCGCGGGCTGCCCGGGAGCCTGGGGCGATCCCGGGCCGGGCGCCTGGCCGGGTGCCTGGGGCTGGGGGGCGACGTAGGGGTGCGTGCCCGTCTGCGGCTGCGACACGGGCGGCGGGGCCCAGTCGGGCCGGGGGAGGGGCACCTGGGGGGCGCCCTGCGGGGAGGGGGCTTCCCTCACCCAGGACGGCTCCTGGGCCCACACCGCGCTCTCCTGGGCCCACCCGGTGCTCTCCTGAGCCCAGGTGGTGCTCTCCTGCGTCCAGGACGGGCCGTCCTGAGTCCACGGCTGGGGCGTCTCGCGGGCCCAGGTGGACTCCTGGGGCACCGGTTCGGGCTCCAGGGGCTTGGACAGGTCGAGCGGGTCGCCGGGGTAGGGCTCCCGATATGCCGGGTAACCGCCCCACTCGGTGACCTCGCCGGGGCTCTCCTCCTCCCGGGCGTTCCGGGTTTCGTGCCGGGACGGACGGCCGGTGGCCGGGCCACCGCCCGGCGGCTCCGGCCACGTGGGCTGGTGCCCGCCGGGCGGCTGCGCCTGGCCGGGCGTCGGCCACGGGGCGGGCTTCCGGCCCTGTCCGCCGTCGGAACCGCCGTCGTCCTGGGGGGCCGGCACCTGGAAGGGTCGGATGTCGCTCACGAGGGGAAGGCTCAGCTATCTGTCGGAGACCGGGGAGTAGTCGGGCAGACTGGCGGGGGCGCCCGGGGCGGGCCGGGTGATCGTTCGCCTCGCCGCCCCGACCACCCTAAACCGACTGTGAGCCCGCTGTCGCACACACGCACTCTGATTAGGGAGGTTCTCGGGTAATCGTGACTGTCCAAAATCCGGGAACGTCGGGTGCTCGCCGTTTTCCCGGGCGGTGGCGCTCCGTTGCCCGGTGTTGGCTGTCCGGTTCGCCCGGCTTGGCCGTGACACCCGGTCGTCCGGACGCCGTGGCCTCGCCGCGCGGCCCGGCCACGATGCCCGGCCACGAGATCCGGCCACGAGATCCGGCCGTGGCGTCCGGGCACGGTGCTCCGCCCGGACGCCCTCGCCCGGCCGCGTGCCGGGCGAGGATGTCAGGTGCAGGGGTTGGTCTTGCTGTCGACGACCTTGTCCGTGAGGGCGTCCGGGATCTTGGGAAGGGCCCGGACCCCCGGCCAGTCGGCACCGATGATCAGCTGGATGACCGGTCCGGTCGGGGCCTTGGCGCCGGGGGTGGCCTTGGCGGCCGTGGGCGGCGTGTACTTGTCGGTGGTGACCGGCTTGACCTTGCCCGCGACCGGGGCGCGCTTGTCGCCGGAGAGCCTGGCGGCCACCGCGTCGCCGTAGGCGGGGCCGTCCTCGGTGTCCTTCTTGGCGTAGCGCACCGCGGTGGTGGACACGTTGCCGGCCGCCGGGCGGGCGTTGCCGACGTGGGTGATCACGAAACCCTGCTCGGCCAGCTCGTCGGCCACCTGCTTGGCCCGGCCCGGCGTATCCGTGCCGTTGAACACCTGGAGCCTGACCTGCTCGCGGTTGACGGTCTTGACCTTGGTGTCCGGGGGCGGGGTGACCTCGGTGTCGCTCTTGATCGCGGCGAAGAGCTGGTTCGCGTACGGCTGCGTCCAGGCGACCCGGTTCGGGTCGTCCGGGTGCGGGCCCCACGGGACGGTGATCAGCTGGACGCCGCTCGCGGTCAGCTTCTGGGCGCTCTGCCCGATCTGGAACAGGGTGCCGGTGTCCTCCGCCAGGGCCTTGTCCATCCGGACCGACTTTGCGGTGGTCTGGATGAAGTTCAGCAGCTTGGTGGGGTCGGTCAGCAGCTCGCTGCTGGTGGCCTTCTTCACCACCTGACTGAGGAAGACCTGCTGGCGCTTGATCCGGCCGATGTCGCTGCCGTCGCCGTAGTTGCGCAGCCGGACGTAACCCAGCGCCTTCTCGCCGGCCAGCAGGTGCCAGCCGGCCGGGAGGGTGAGCTTGGACTTCTTGTCGTCGACCGGTTTGGTCAGGCAGATCCTGACCCCGCCGAGGGCGTTCACGATGTTCTTGAAACCGCTGAAGTCCACCTCGACGAAGTGGTCGATCCGGATGTCGGTGAGCGCCTCGATCGTGTCGATCGTGCAGGTGATCCCGCCCTCGTTGTAGGCGGCATTGATCATCTCGGTGCGGGCCGCCACCGGCGCGCCGGTCTCCGACTCGCAGGCGGGCATGGCGACCACCGAGTCACGAGGGAAGCTGACGAACGTCGCCTTGTCACGGTCGGGCGCGATGTGCATGAGGATGATCGTGTCGGTGCGCTTGCCCGCGTCGGCCATCTGCTGGCCGTACTTCAGGTTGTCGCCCTCACGGGTGTCGGAGCCCACGATCAGCACGTTGAGCGCGCCCGTGGCGTTCACCGGCCGGTTGTTGCTCAGCTTGTCGGTGAGGTCGATTACATTGAACCCGCTGAGCGTGTCCCGGTAGACCTTGTAGCCGCCCAGGGTGCTGAGCACCAGCAGGCCGGTCGCCGCGATGCCGGCCCAGGCGCCGATGCCGAGCCGCTTCTGTTTGCGGCCCCTGCCCTTCTTCGGCTGAGGCTGAACGTCCGGCGGCGGGGCCTGGGGGGGAGGTCCCTCCCCGCCCGCGCGCCGGGCCCCTCTGCGGCCGTGGGAGCCGGGCTCCGTCCGCTGGTCTCTCACGGAAGCCTGCCGGTGGTCGCTCATCCGATTCCCCTGCTTGGCGGCATCGTCCGGTTCTCGCGCAGCTCGCTCATCGCGCCCAGAGAGTAGATCACGAGGGGCGCGCCAGGAGACGTGATGATGCGAACTTGGCCAAGACCGCCCCCTGCCAGCGCCGTGATGATCCGGCGGCCAGCATACTCAAATGCGGACATTTAGTGGAATGTTACTGAAATTAGGTTTACGCACGGCCAGTGCCGCCGCGAGGCAGGCGGCGGGTACGGCCGGCAGGACGTACCGGTAGTCGAACTCCGCCACCGCGGGCGGCATCGCGAGCAACACCACCGCCACCGACCAGGGCAGCACCCACGCCGTGGTGTCCGGGCGGAACCGCCGGACGCACGCCGCCGCGGGCGGCAGCAGCAGGATCACCAGCACCGCCGCGCCGGGCAGTCCGGCGACGCCCTGGTAGGCACGGATCCAGCCCGCGTACGGTTCGACGATCCGGGTGGTGATCGGACCACGCTGGTAGCGCTCCGCGGCCTGGGCGCCCACGGTCGCCGGGTAGCGTCCGGGCGGTGCGGGCGGCGTCGCGGGGAACAGGTAGTAGTCGTAGATCTCCTGATCCGGGTAGACCGGGCGGTCCACCGTGAACGAGCGGGCCAGCTCCGAGGCGACCGAGCCCAGGTAGTCCAGCGGCTGGCTCCGGATCGCCAGCGACGCGAACCGCCCGGCCAGCGCGTCGTTCCCGCGGCTGAAGGTGATGCCGGGCAGCTTGACCAGCGGTGAGTCCTGCGCCCAGACGTACTCCTGCGCGGGCGGGCGCAGGGCGGGCGGGCGGGGGTCGCAGAGCACCGCCAGGTCCGGTGGCGGGCGCATCACGTCGCAGTCGGCGAAGGTCATCGTCTTGGCGTAGAGGAAGACCCCGTTCGCGCCCACGATGCCGATCCGCTGGTACGTCGCGTAGAACCAGGCCCCGTACCCGAGGATCGGCACCGTGGCGGCGGCGATCATCACCCCCGCCGCGGCCACCCGGCCCCGCTGCTTGAAGATCAGCCAGCCCGCGAAGAGCGCGACCAGCGGCAGCCCGACGGTTCTGGTCAGCGTGGCAGCCGCGAGCAGCAGCCCGATCCCGCACGCGGTACGCCATCCGACGGATCGGCGCACGGCCAGGCAGACCGCCGAGAGGACCAGGACCGTGAACAGGGTGTCGGAGACCAGCAGATGTTCCAGCTCGATCTGGTAGGCGTCCAGCAGGGAGGGGACGGACGCGAGCGTCGCGGCCCAGGTGGGCGCTCCCAGCCGCCGCGCGGTGAGATAGACCAGCACGCCGGCACCCAGCCCCAGCAGGTGCTGGGCCAGCGCGACGAAGGCGAAGTCGTGGAACGGTTCGAGCAGTCGCAGGAACATCGGGTATCCGGCCGGGCGGACCAGGTCGGGCCGGGGCTTCAACGCGGTGACGACGTAGGTGTAGGAGTCGGGGAACCAGAGCGCGGGCCGGTAGCCGAGCATGGCGATCACCCGCAGCGCGGCCCCCACGCCCAGCACGAGCAGGAACCAGCGGTGCTCGGAGAACCGGCGGCGGTCTGGGAACCGCCGCCTGCCGGGGAGCCGGCGACGTTTCGGGAACCCGCGAGGGACGGGGGAGCCGCCGTCGCTCATGCGGTGGTCACGAATCCCGGCCGAGTTCCGGTCACGGCCCCGCCGGGGCCACCGCGCGAGATCGCGGGTCGCCGAATCCGGCTGACACGCGTGGTCACCGTCCCCAGAGACCGGTGATGCCGCAGCCCCGCCCACCCGACCACTCTTCCCCCTTCTGACGCGCTGCGCGTACGCTACCGGCTTCCGCGCCAGGTGGGACGCCGGGCGGCACGGCACCGCCGTCCCGCGCGCCCGTGCCCGGCGCGGGTCTCGGTTGCCAGTACGCTCGGGTCGTGTCATGACCACCGGCTGGCTGGATCGTACGCGCAGGCCCTCGGCGGGCCCCTCGGCGGGCAAGGTGCTCGCCGTGGTCTCGGTCGTGCCCGCGCTCGTCCTGGCGGGCTGGCTGCTGGCCGGGCTGCCGCTGCTGCTGCTCGGCTGGTTCCGGCCGCTCGCCGCGGTCCCGCTGGGCCTGCTGGCCGCCGCGCTGCTCTGCCGGTACGGTCTGCGGCGCCTGCCGGAGACCATCCCGGCGACAGCGTGGCAGGTCACCGGGGTGATCGCGGTCGCACTGGCCTCGGGAGTCTTCAACGGCCTGTTCCGCAGCGAGCAGCTGATCGTCCGACGCGACCCCGCCACCTACGCGCAGTACGGCATCTGGCTGGCCAGGCACGGCTCGCTGCCCGTGCCCTTCCAGGAGCAGGCCTTCGGCGGCCTCGACCCGGCGCTCCACTTCGACAGCGTGGGCTTCTACGGCTTCGACGGCGCGGTCGTGCCGCAGTTCATGCCGGGGGCGCCGATGCTCCATGTGGTGGGCGCCTGGCTCGGTGACGTCGCCGGGCTGCTGCTGGTGCCGCCGGTGCTGGGGGTGGCGGCGGTGCTGGTGCTCGCCGGGGTCGTCGCCCGGCTCGTCGGGGCCCGCTGGGCGCCTCTCGCCGCCCTGGTCTTCGCCATCAGCCTGCCGATCCTCTACACCTCGCGGACCACCTTCAGTGAGATCCCGTCCCTGATCCTGCTCTTCGGCGGCCTCGCCCTGCTGTACGACGCCGAGGCCAGGCTCCGCTCCGGTGTCGCCGCCTCCCCGCCACCCGAGCCGCCGGGCGGTTCCGGCGCCTCCGGTGCCGGCCATCGGCCGCCCGATCCCTCAGGCACCGGCCCGGCGGCGATCCGCTCCGCGCGGACCGGGGCCGCCCTGGCGGGGCTGGTGTTCGGGCTGGCCGTCATGGTCAGGATCGACGGGCTGCGCGACGTGCTTCCCGTGCTCGCCTACGCCGGGCTGCTCATCGCCGTCCGCCGGGCCGGGAACCGCGACGGAGGACGGCTGGGCGTGCCGCTGCTCGGCGGGCTGGCGGTGGGGGCCGGGCTGGGCTTCGCCGCCGCCTACCTGCTCTCCCGCCCCTACCTGAAATACCTGTCGGGCTCGCTCATCCCGCTGCTGGCCATCTGCGGCGCGGTCGTGGTGCTCACCGTCGCGGTGGCGGCGCTCGCCCCCCGGCTCGCGGCGCCGCTGCGGCGTGCCGCCCGGATACCGAGGCTGCCCGAGATCGCCGGCGGCCTGGTCGTGCTGGTCGGGGTGGCCTTCGCGGCCCGGCCCTGGTTGCAGACCGTGATCCGGCCACCCGCCACCACCGAGGACCGGCTGACCGCCGACTTCATCGTCGGGGTCCAGCGGGTCAACGGCCTGCCGATCGACGGCTCCCGGCTCTACTACGAGAACTCGGCGTACTGGGTGATCTGGTACGTCGGGCTTCCCGCGGTGCTCCTGGCCACCCTCGCCGCGGCGCTGCTCGCGCGCAGGCTGGTGCGGGGGACGGCTCCGGAGTGGCTGCTGCCACTGGCCGTCATCGCCTGGACCACGGTCACCACGCTCTACCGCCCCGGGATCACTCCCGACCAGCCGTGGGCCGCCCGGCGGCTGGTCCCCGTCGTCATCCCCGGCCTGATCCTGCTGGCCGTCTGGGGCCTCGGCTGGTTACGGGATCGGGCGCGCGGGTCCGGGTACCGCCCGCCGGTCCGAAGGGGTCTCGCCACCGCCGGGGCGCTCCTCCTTCTCGTCCCTGTGGCGTTCGTCTCGGGGGGAACCGCCTTCACTCCGATCGAGCGCGGTGAGCGCGCCGCGGTCGAGGCGCTGTGCGCGGCCCTGCCCGCGCGCGCCTCGGTGCTCGTCGTCGAGCGCGTCACCGCCGCCCGCTTCACCCAGCTCGTCCGGAGCAGCTGTGGCCTGCCCGCCGCCCGGGTCACCCTCTACCGCACCAACGTTCCTCGGACGAGCGACGTCAGACGGCTGGTCACCCGGATCCGCGCGGCCGGTCGCGTCCCGGTCCTGCTGGCCGCCGAGGCCCGCCAGGTCTCCGGGTACGGCACCCCCGTCCACATCATGAACCTCCGCACCCGCCAGGACGAGCGCTCCCTCGTCGACCCCCCCAACGGCACCTGGTCCCTGGCCGCCGACGTCTGGATGACGGTGCCACGCGGGGAGCGGAAAGCCTGAATGACCCTGCCATCCCGGCCACCCCGGTGAGAAGCGTTGTGGGCACTCCCTCTCCGGATCTGGTTGGCCTAGCGGTACTTCCCGATGTGACCCGGCCCGCTCGGATCGCCAGGTGAGTCCGAGGAACCCGCTCTGTTGCCAGTGATCAAAGCTCAGGTGTTTGTGTCGGGATATGTAAATATCGGGTTATTGCGGCGAGCGGTGTGTTGAATGCGATGGTCTTTGCCGGGGCGGAAGCTCGTATGCCGGAACAATCAACAGGGCACGTACCGTCGACGTGGCGGTGGGGGAGGGGGCGTCCGAGGAGTGAGCGAGGACGACGAGGTCTCGGCCTTGTCGTCCTGGTCAACAGGCGGCGAGTAGGTCGATGGCGCGGACGGAGTCCGCCTTGCGGTTGATGGCCGTCGTCGCCGCTTTCACCGGAGCGCGGTCGCGCTGATGCTCTACGATCGCGGCCATCTCAAGCCCGTGGTCGATGGCCACTGCCGCAGTGAAGGATCTTGACCTGAGAATCCCGGTGAACAGTTTCTGCAGCTCGGAGGCTCCTCGCGCCTTCAGTATCTCTCGCCGCTCGCCTCGGGTGATCTCGGCGTAGGCCCAGAGGTTCGAGTTGCTTCCGTGGCCGTCCAGGCACTCGAAGAGGTAGTACTTCCTGTGCTGCTGGATGATCCCGGCAAGCGGAACGTCGTAGTGGTTCAGGACCTTGTCGATCTTCGCCGTGTCTGCCGGCAGCCACGGTTCAGCGCCGATCCGCAGATGGATCTGGTCACTCATCGTCGTCCTCCTTCCACACCGGCTCGCCGAAGCATTCGTTGAAGCGGGCACTGTCATCATCAGTCCATTCCCGCTTCGCGTCTAGATTTTCGACAGAGACGTGTACCTGATTCCACTCGTTTGGAGTGTATTCGACGCGAAATTTTGCCTCACGAAGGCGTCCCGCTGTGGTGTACCGCACTCCCTCGCCTTTGCGGGCGACGGCTCGGCGGTTGGGGAAGTTGGCGACGGCCTGGTCCACGGGAAGTTGACCCCGCATGAGCGAGACCGCGTTCTTGATATGTGGCTTGACGGGACGGTCCTTGAACGGCTTGCCTCTGACCGGCCGCTCCCGGTCCCCGTATTCGGTGAGGGCTTCATCGTTGGCGATCTTCTTGCGTCGCCCAAACCATCGCATGGTCGTGGATGGTAGGGCTTGATCGCATCAAGTGTGATCAGGACAATACTTTAAGTGATTAACGGCTGGTCTGTAGGGGATTTCCCTGGTGGCTTCGCGTCCGAAACGATGACCTGGAGTCCCATCGCTCCTTCGGCCGGCTCTCCCTCTCGTCGCCGTGGGTTCCGTATCCCCGAGATGGCGGCCGACACGGTTGGAAAGCCGTTCAGGGAATGTGATGTGCGCTCGGCTCCCAGCTGGGCAGAGTATCCTCGCCCGTCGGAGAGCATGCCCGAGAGCCTGAGAGTGGATCAGCTGTGGACGCAACACCGTACGTGACCATCGTCCTGCCCTGTTACAACGAGCAGGACCACGTCATCGCCGAGGTCGAGCGCATCTGCGAGGCGATGGACCACAGCGGATACACCTACGAGCTCGTGGCGGTCGACGACTTCTCCACGGACGAGACCCTGGCCAGGCTCGAAGAGGCCGCGCCGAGGTTTCCGAACATGCGGATCAGGGCCTTCCACCGCAACGGCGGCTCCGGCACGGTGCGCAGGATCGGCACCCAGGAGGCGCGCGGCGAGATCGTCGTGTGGACCGACGCCGACATGACCTACCCGAACGAGCGCATCCCCGAGCTCGTCCAGATCCTGGAGAAGGACGCGACGATCGACCAGGTCGTGGGGGCGCGGACCAGCGAGGAGGGCTCCCACAAGTTCCTCCGGGTCCCGGCCAAGTGGTTCATCCGCAAGGTGGCCGAGCGGCTGGCCGGGCAGAAGATCCCCGACCTCAACAGCGGGCTGCGGGCGTTCCGCAAGTCGGTCGCCAAGCCCTACCTGCGACTGCTGCCGCCCGGCTTCTCCTGCGTCACCACGATCACGCTGTCGTTCCTGTCGAACCAGCACGACGTCTACTACCTGCCGATCGGCTACAGCAAGCGGGCCGGCAAGTCGAAGTTCAGCTTCGTCTCCGACGCCTACCGCTACATCCTGCAGGTGCTGCGGATGGTCATGTACTTCAACCCGCTCAAGGTCCTCATGCCGCCCGCGCTCTGGCTGGTCGGCATCGGCCTGGTCAAGGGCGTCGTCGACATCGTCCGCTACGGGTTCTACCTGACCAGCAACACCATTGTGATCTTCATCTCCGGCCTGCTCATCGGCTCGCTGGCGCTGCTGGCCGACCTCATCGTGCGTTCCAGGAGCGAGTAGATGCGGATCGCCGTCGTCGGGCCGACGTACCCCTACAAGGGCGGCGGCGCCGCGCACACCACGGAGCTGGCCCACCGGCTGAGAGCGGCCGGGCACGACGTGGTGATCGAGTCGTGGCGGGCGCAGTACCCCTCCTTCCTGTATCCGGGACAGCAGACCGTCGACATCCCCGACGGCGAGCCGTTCCCGCACGTCCGGCGGGACCTCGACTGGCGCCGACCGGACGGCTGGGTCCGCGCCGGACGACGGCTGCGGAGCGTCGACCTGGTCGTCCTCGCCGTCCTCAGCCCGGTGCAGGTCCCGCCCTACCTGGGCATCCTTTCCGGCCTGGGGCGCAGGACCCGGGTCGTGGCGCTCTGCCACAACGTCCTGCCGCACGAGCGCAAGCCGTACGACACACCGCTGATGAAGGCGCTGCTGCGCAGGGTGGACGCGGTGCTCGTGCACTCCGAGCGGCAGGCCGCGCAGGCCCGCGAGCTGACCGCCGCGCCCGTGCGGGTGGCCGAGATGGCCCCGCATCTGCCATCGGGAAACGCGGGGCGCGGCCCCGCGGAGGGCGTGCACGACCGGCTGCTGTTCTTCGGCCTCGTCCGGCCGTACAAGGGGCTTGACCTGCTTGTCCGAGCGCTGCCCGAGGGCGTGTCGCTGCGGGTGGCCGGGGAGTTCTGGGGTGGCCAGGAGGAGGCGACGAGGGCGCTGGTCGCCGAACTCGGGCTGACCGGACGGGTGGAGCTGCGGCCGGGCTACGTGCCGGCGGCGGACGTGCCCGAGCTGTTCGCGGACGTGGACGCGCTGGTGCTGCCCTACCGGAGCGGAACGGCCAGCCAGCAGGTGTGGTTCGGCCACGAGCACGGGGTGCCGGTGATCGCCAGCCGGGCGGGCACGCTCGGGGACCACGTCACCGATGGGGTGGACGGGCTGCTGGTCGAGCCGGGGTCGGTGGAGGAGCTGCGCGCCGCGCTGGCCGCGTTCTACCGCCCCGGCGAGCCCGAGCGGCTCCGCGCCGGGGTCAAGGCGGTCGACCCCGAGCCGTACTGGACCTCCTACATCGAGGCACTGGTCTCGCGCTGAGCCGGGCCGGGTCTCAGGCGGTGCTTCCCCGTGTCGCCACGGGCTCGGGGCCTGCCTGCCGGCCGGGCTCCCCGGCGGGGCCAAAGGCCCTGCCCCACAGGAATCCGATCCCGGCCCAGCTCACGTCGGCGAGGGTGAACATCACCCTGGACACCACCGCGGCCACCAGCGCCCTGGGGGAGTCGAGCACCGGAGCCAGGGCGAGCACCATCGCCCCCTCGCGGACGCCGATCCCGGCGGGCACGACCACGGTGAGGATGCCCGTCGCCCAGGCCAGCGCGTACGCGCCGGTCGCCACCAGGTACAGGGAGTCGCCGGAGGCGCCCAGGTCCGCCATGGGGAGCAGCAGGTGGGGGCCGTAGGTCAGCCAGCCGGCCACGGTGAGGGCCACCGCGGTGAGCACGGCACGGCCGCTGAGCAGCCGGCCCTGTCCGAGCGGTTCCTGGCGGGCGATCCGCATGGCCAGGTTGAGGCCGAAGGTGAGCACTCCGGGGTGCAGGCAGACGGCGATGACGGGGATCAGCGCCAGCAGGTACCACGCCTGGGTCATGGTCTCGCGCAGGGTCACCGCCGCCACGACGAGGGCACAGCCGAGGGAGACCAGCACCGACAGGGTGATGGAACCGAACATGCGCCGGGGCGGGACGCGGTGGTCGCGGCCGAGCTCGATCATCGCGGCGTACGCCCAGACGCTGCCCGGCACGTACTTGCCGAGCTGGCCGATGAAGAAGATCCTCGCGGTGATCCCGAGGGGCAGCGGGGAGCCCATTCCGGCCAGCAGCGCCCGCCAGGCCAGCACCATGAGACCGATCCCGGCCATCACCGACAGGTAGGACCCGGCGAGCGACCACCAGGAGAGCTGCGAGATCGCGGCCACGGTCTCGTCGCGGTTCCTGGCCAGGCCGTAGCCGAGGAAACCCACCGCGACCAGCGCGAGCAGCACCCGGAGCAGGCGGCTTGACCGCAGTCGGCTGAGCATCCGCCAAGGGTACGACGCTCTCCTTACTCGGCGGTAGGGTCACCGGTCACCGGTACTCTTGGGCGGCGTGGTGGAGCGCCCGCGGGCGTCGTGCGCGGTCCGGCGCCCTCCGGAGGGGAAGTCCCGGCATCACGCGAAGGGGAAGAGGAGCGGTCAACGGCCCCCTCCTGACGGAGGGGGCTTGAGGTGCAGTAATGCGTTTTGAAGCCCCGCGTTGACCAGCCCTGGCCATCAGCTCAAGGAGGTGCGTTTTGATGGCTACGTTGAACACGAGATCGCAGACCCACCGGCAGGTGCTTCCTCAGCCTGCCGCTCTGGAATCCGTGGGAGCAGACACGCCCGAGGGTGGGCACGAAACGGCTCACGGACACCGCCTCGCAGCGGTACCTGGTGTTCAACCTGGGCGAGGGGAGATCGAGCGGACCGGCACCCGGCCTGCTCGGCGTCACCCCGAGGACGCTTCGGTGTCCGAGGGAGCGAACCGTGAGGTTCACCCCGTCGTGTTCGTCCTGGACCGCCGCGGCCACCCGCTCGACCCGTGCCACCCTGCCCGTGCCCGTCGCCTGCTGGCGGCCGGGCGGGCGGTGGTGGCCCGTCGCATCCCGTTCGTCATCCGTCTCAAGGACCGCGATGCGGCGACCTCGGCCGTCGAAGGCGTGCAGGTCGGTATCGACCCCGGCTCCAAGCACACCGGCCTGGTGGTGTTCACCGGCCAGGCCGGGAGCCGGGCCGGACGGTATGCGATCCGGCTCGACCACCGGGGCGCACTGATCCGCGACAAGCTCACCTCGCGGGCCGTGTACCGGCGAGGGAGGCGGTCGCGGAACCTGCGCTACCGCTCCCGGCGGTTTCTCAACCGCACCAAGCCGAAGGGGTGGCTCGCGCCGTCGCTGCGACACCGTGTCGACACCACCCTGTCGTGGGTGGCGCGGCTGACCCGGTGGGCGCCCGTGGCCGCCGTCCACGTGGAGCGGGTCTCCTTCGACACCCATGCCCTGTCGGCCGGGCGGCCGCTCGAAGGGGTGGAGTACCAGCGGGGCACCCTCGCCGGGTGCGAGGTGCGCGAATACCTGCTGGCCAAGTGGGGGCGCACCTGCGCCTACTGCGGCGCGAGCGGCGTACCGCTCAACCTTGACCATCTCCACCCACGCAGCCGGGGCGGCTCGGACCGGATCAGCAACCTGACCCTGGCCTGCGTCCGGTGTAACCAGGCCAAGAACGCCACCCCGGTGGAGGAGTTCCTCAAGGGCAGGCCCGCCCTGCTGACGAAGATCCTCCGGCAGGCGAAGGCTCCGCTGCGCGACGCCGCCGCCGTCAACGCCACCCGATGGGCGCTGTGGCGGGCACTGGAAGCGACCGGCCTGCCCGTTCACACCGCCTCGGGCGGTCGTACGAAGTGGAACCGCTCCCGCACCGGCGCCGCCAAGTCGCACACGTTGGACGCGCTGCACGTCGGCGAACTGGAGAGCGTGACCGCCTGGCCGTTCACGGTCCT
>NZ_JBEXUE010000050.1:0-33559 GCF_040614275.1 Streptosporangium sp. NPDC006013 | reverse complement strand
CGGCCGGGGCGCCCTGCTGGTGGTCTCCATCGCCAACGCGGCCCGCGCCCTGCCGACGCTCGGCCTGCTCGTCCTCATCGTGCTGCTGATGGGCGCCGTGCCCGGGGTGCCACCTGATCCGCTGTGACGGCATGATGGAAGGGTTGCCAGCACCTACCCCGGAGATGACTTGTGGCCATCAGCCGTGCGGAGTGCGTCGCGCTCGACGCCGCCGATCCCCTCAAGCGGATCAGGGACGAGTTCGTCCTGCCCGACGGGACGATCTACCTGGTCGGCAACTCGCTCGGCGCCCCGCCGAAGGCCGCCGCGGCCGCGGTCACCCGGACCGTGGAGCAGGAGTGGGGCGGCCGGCTGGTCGGTGCCTGGAACGTCTCCGGCTGGTACGACCTGCCGCTGACCACCGGTGACAGGATCGCTCCGCTGATCGGCGCGGGCCCCGGCCAGGTGGCGGTGGGCGAGAGCACCTCGATCGCCATCGTCAAGGCCGTGTCCGCCGCTCTGGGCCTGCGGCCGGAGCGCCGGGTCGTCGTCTCGGACCTGGCCAACTTCCCCACCGACCGTTACGTGGTCCAGGGGCTGGCGGAGGCGCTGGGCGGCTACGAGATCCGCGACATCACCGGCCTTGACGACCTTTCCGGCGCTCTCTCCGAGGACGTCGCGTGCGTGCTGCTGTCGGAGGTGGACTACCGGACCGGTGCCCGTCACGACACGGCGGCGGTCACCGCGCTGGTCCAGGCGGCGGGCGCGCTGATGATCTGGGACCTGTGCCACAGCGCCGGCGCGTACCAGGTGGACGTCTCGGCGGCCGACTTCGCGGTCGGCTGCACCTACAAGTACCTGAACGGCGGTCCGGGATCCCCGGCCTTCGTCTACGTCCACCCGGACCACCAGGCAGCGGGGCGGCACATGCTGACCGGCTGGCACGGTCACGCGGAGCCGTTCGCGTTCGAGCCGGACTTCCGTCCCGCCGACGGCATCCGGCGCTTCACCGTGAGCACCCCGCACGTGGTGTCCTACGCCCCGCTCAACGCCTCGCTCGACATCTGGGAGCGCGTCGACCTGGCCGCCGTGCGGGCCAAGAGCGTGGCACTGACCTCGCTCTTCATCGAGCTCGTCGAGGAGTTCTGCGCGCCGTACGGGCTGGGGCTCCTCTCGCCCAGGGACCCGGAGCGGCGGGGCAGTCAGGTCAGCTTCAGCCACCCGGACGGCTATCCGGTCATGCGTGCCCTGATCGACCGCGGCGTCCATGGTGACTTCCGCGCCCCCGACGTCCTCAGGTTCGGCTTCGCGCCGCTCTACATCCGTTTCGTGGACGTCTACGACGCGGCCGTGACCCTGGCCGAGGTGCTGGAGAAGGAGAGCTGGCGCGACGACCGCTACAGCCGGCGTCTCGCCGTCACCTGAGCATCCACCCCTCGGCGGGGGATGCTCAGCGGTCGCCCGGCTTGCGTCCCCTGAACATCGGGCGCCTGGTCTCCCAGTATCTCCAGCCCTCCACCCGCGCGGGGATGTTGGCCATGCCGGCGGTGACCTTGCGTACGTGGCAGTTGTAGACCCGGCGCCACGCCGTGAAACTCACCCGGTATCCGAATACGCGGTACCACAGGTTTCCGTACATGCCGTCGCTGATTTCCCGCGTGTATTCGTGTCCGGTCTCGATGATGTGCTCGTCCGCGAGCAGCGGGTTCACATTGTTTCGCAGCTGGCGGATTAGTTTACCCGTTTCGATCTCACCGACCTTTTCTCTTTCTATTTCCATCTCGGCGTACACGCGGTGTTGCCGGGTGACCGACGCCGCCATTGTGCCGCCGGGACCGTCGATGAACCGGGTACGGGGAATGAAGAAGTTCTTCGGCCTGAAGGAATGGAATCTGAAGAAGGACCTCGGCCTGCACTTCCTGCGTGCCTGTTCCGCGAGCGAAGGGCGGGAGTCGCCGGAACCGGTGGTGGTGAGGGGCTCGGTGCTGACCGAGGCGATGGGTGAGGTCGGGTTGGGCGGTGGCTCGACGAGCGCGGACGAGGTGGTGATCGAAGAGGGCTCAGCGCCGGTCGAGGTGCCGGTCGAGGTGCCGGCCGAGGCGGCGGGCGGGGTGCTGGTCGAGGTCGGGGCGGGTGGTGGGACGTTGGACGCGGACGCGGCCGCGGGTGTGGAAACGGTGACGGCGAGGGCCACGGAGAGGGAACCGGCCAAGGACAATACGGCCGTCCCCTTCATTGACCGATGTCCCTTGTGCCGGTTGCGTGGAACCATCGGGTTTCTTTGAGGTTCGGGGGTGGACATGGAGACCTCACTCCCTTCCACACGCGATCCACGATCGATCCGCTGGTCGGAATGTGGCCTCTGCCGTTATATGGAACCACTCAGCGCGACAGTGACGATGCTTACAGCCGGGATTCGCCACCACGCGGTGCCACGCCGACCCCCACCCCACCGAACAGGGAAAGAGCGGGTGAAAAGGCGTCCATGCCGCCCGACCGAGTGCCGCCCTGTTTTCCGCGCCGCCGTTTCCCGGCGCCTTCGTGACGGGCCTCAGCGGGGAACGATCGGCAAGGTGATGAAGGAGTCGGGGAAGACGGTCTGGTGCTGGACGACGAACTCGTCCAGCGCCGATTCCGCGGAGGTGCGGCCGTTGCCGGGGTTGAGGTCGAACCGCGGGAAGTTGGAGCTGGAGATCTCCACGCGGATGCGGTGCCCGGCTTTGAAGACCTGGCTGGTGGCCACCAGGCTGATCACGAACTCGGCGGGGCTGTCCGGCTCGGTGCGGGCCCTGAGGATGCCGTCGATCACGCTCATCGCGCGGCCGTCGGGGTGGACGTCGACCAGCTTGGCCGTCCAGTCGGTGCTGACCGCCGAGGTCGCCGCCCGCAGCGTGACCTGGAGCGGGCCGGTCACCTCGATGTCCGATTCGAGGACGTCGGTGGTGAAGCAGAGCACGTCGTGCCGGAGCTCCACCTCGCGCTGGTCCTGCGGGCCGACATTGGTGGCGTCGGCGAGCAGTAGCGGGCCTCCCACGGTGGGAACCGGATCACGGGGATCGAACACGAACGTGGCGGGGGCGGTCCTCGCGGGGGCGTCGGTCGACAGGCTGCCGTCGGAGCGCAGGTGGTAGCGGGTGTCGACGGCGCGGGCCAGCGGCCAGGCCTCCTCGTCCCGCCACACGTCGTCACCCATCACGAAGATTCGCACGGCCGGACCCTGGTCCGCGCCGCGCAGGAACTCCAGTTGCCGGCTCTCCAGCCGGGCCGCCGCCGCCGAGGCGGTGAAGCCGAAGTCGAGGGCACCGGTGCCCGCCGCGCCGGGACCGTGTGACCAGGGCCCGATGATCAGCGGACCACCCAGGCGGCGGTGGTTCTCCAGGGTGCCGGCGAGGAACAGGTCGAACCAGCCGGCCGTGTGCATGACCGGCACCTCGATCCGGTCGTGCCGCAGCGTCTCGGCCAGGCCCTCCCAGTAGGCGTCCCGCCTCGGGTGCGAGGTCCACTCCTGCCACCACGGGATGGCCGGTATGTCGCGGAGCGGGAGTGTCCGCGCGGCCCGCGCGGGATCGCCGATGACGGGCCGCAGCGCGCCGAACCCGGCCCCCACGTCCTCGCCCGCCGCCATCCTGCGCATCAGGTCGAGCATCGACTGCATCGATCCCCAGTTCAGCGACGAACCCAGGGCGAACGCCCCGCCGTGGTACTTCAGCCCGTCGTAGAAGTCGTGCGGCGTCATGGACGCGACCACGGCCTTCAGTCCCGGCGGGCGCATCGCCGCGGCCTGGAGCGCGCATCCGGCGAGGTACGACATCCCGGACGCCACGACCTCGCCGTTCGACCACGGCTGGGCGGTGATCCACTCGATGGTGTCGTAGCCGTCCGTCCCCTCGTCCAGCCAGGGCCGGAACGTGCCGTCACTGCTGCCGCGCCCCCGGCAGTGCTGGAGCACCACCGCGAACCCGGCCTCCAGCGCGGGGATCGTCGGTGTCATCCGGAACGAGCCCTCGCCGTACGGGGAGCGGACCAGCATGGTCGGGAACGGCCCGCCGGAGGCGGGGCGGTAGACGTCGCCGCGCAGGATCGTGCCGTCGCGCATGGGGACGGGGGTGTCGTGCTCGGCGGCGAGGGGGAGCGCTGCGCGGTCGAGTTTCGCCATGGGGGCTCCTCAGGTCAGGGTGTAGGCGTCGTAGCGGACGGCATCGGCGGTGCGGGACGCCGAGGCCACGGCCAGGGTGCGGTTGAGCCACAGGTAACGTTCGTCGCCGGTCTCGAAGCGGCAGAACAGCCGGAAGTAGTACTCGCCAGGGTGGACGGGCTCACTCCGAGACAGGCGCTCCAGGACGGGGGGAGGGCCGTGCCGCACCCCGCTGGTGGAGATGAACAGGTGCGCGCCGTCGTGGGTGCGCAGCGTGTAGCGGGTGTCGATGCTGGCCATGCCGTCGGCGTGCAGGACCTGCCAGTCGGCGCCGCCGGGCAGCACGGTCCCGGAGAGGCGCGGCCCCTCGAACGACCCGCCCACGATGTTGATCACCCGGCGCCTGCCCCACTGGGAGTCGCCGAGGTCGAGGATCGGGTCGAGTTCCACGTGAAACACGGCGAGCGGTTCGAGGTTCACCGCGTCACGCTCCAGGACGGGCGCTCGTTCAGCGACACCGGGTCGAAGCCCGCCGTGCGCTTGTACGACGCGGCGATCTCGGTCCGCTCGGCGAGGGGGACGACCCGCTCGATGTCGTCGAAGCCGTCCGGGGCACGCTCGTGGGCGAGCCTCATCACCACCTCGGGGCCCATCTGCCGGTTGGACAGCTGCAGCGCGGTGGTCACCGGGCGGCGGGCCGCCTCGTAGGCGGCGAGGTCGCCGTGCGCGAGGGAGTGGGCGAGCACCCGGGCATCGATGATCGCCTGGGAGGCGCCGTTGGAGCCGATCGGGTACATGGCGTGGGCGGCGTCGCCCAGCAGGGTCACGTTGCCCGAGGTCCAGTACGGCAGCGGGTCGCGGTCGACCATCGGGTACTCGTACGCCGCCTCGGCACCGGAGATGATCCCGGGCACGTCCAGCCAGTCGAACCGCCAGTCCGCGAAGTGCTCGACGATCCGCTGAGGATCCGCCGGGCGGTTCCAGTCGCCCCGGGCCGGGGCCTCGCCGTCCAGCGGGCGTTCGGCGATCCAGTTGATCAGTGTCCGCTCGCCCGTCTCGATCGGATAGGCCACGAACTTCCGCGTGCCGTCCCCGGCCATGATCATGGATCGCCCGGTCAGGAACGGCTCGCCGTAGGTCGTGCCGCGCCACAGGACCAGCCCGTTCCAGGGCGGTGCTCCCTCGCCGGGGAACAGGTGCGCCCGGACCGCCGAGTGGATGCCGTCCGCTCCGACCAGCAGGTCGTCCGCCTCGATCCGCAGGTCGCCCGTCCCGATCCGCAGGCCGTCCGCGCCGGACCCGGGGCGCGGGCCGGTGGAGACGACGCGGCTGCCGGTCCGCACGGCCTGCGCGCCGAGGCGCTCGATCACGGCCTCCAGCAGGAGCATCTGCAGGCGTCCGCGGTGGATCGAGTACTGCGGCCAGCCGTATCCCGCGCCCAGGCCCCTGGGCTCCGACCAGATCGGCGTGCCGTACCGGTTGAAGTAGGCCAGCTCCCCGGTGGCCACCCCGATCTCGGCCAGCCGCTCCGCGAGGCCGAGCTCGGTGAGCTCGCGCACGGCGTGCGGCAGCAGGTTGATGCCCACGCCCAGCGGGCGGATCTCCCCGGCGGCCTCGCACACGACCACGTCCTCGAAGCCGGCGGCGTGCAGGCTGAGCGCTGTCGCCAGCCCGCCGATGCCGCCTCCGGCGATGACCACCCGCACAGGCGCCTCCGGTAGATTGTTATGGCCGTAACAATATTCACGACGGACCTCTCGTTGCGCAAGACTTGGCCGATGGACAGAGCAGACCTCCGCTACGCCGCCTACGCGCGTGAGCGCCTGGCGGCCATGCCGCCCCCGGCCGACGCCGAGGCCTTCGCGCTGGCCTACAACCTGCTCCAGCTGGCCTACCTGCTCGTCACGGACCTGGAGACGCGCATCCACCGCCCGCGAGGCTGGACCCTTCCCGGCTTCCGCCTGATGTTCAAACTCTGGCTGCTCGGCCCCACCCAGCCCGCCAGGCTCGCGGAGATCTCCGCCACGTCCCGCTCCGCGGTGACCAACGCGGTCAACACCCTTGAGCGGGACGGCCTGGTCGAGCGCCGCCCGCTCCCCGAGGACAGGCGGGCCGTGGTGGTCGGCCTCACCCCGGCGGGCGAGGCGGCGGTCCGTGAGATCTTCGCCGAGCAGACGAGCAGGGAGCAGGAGTGGTTCTCCTGTCTGCGGGCCGATGAGCGCGAGAACCTCACGGACCTTCTCGGCCGGGTCCTCGCCGCCCGGCCGGGGGACGCCCCCTGATCGGAGCCGGCTGAGCAGAGTCGACACGGGCCGGCCCGGGCGCCAGAGGCCGCTCGGTCCACCGGGCGGACGCCGTCCGGCTCAGGGGCGCGGGATGCTCCGCAGATTCGCCTTCGCCATGTCGATCATGCGCCCGACCCCGCCGGTGAGCACGATCTTGCCCGCGGCCAGGGCGAACCCCTTCACCTGCTCGGGGGTGATGCGCGGTGGCATGGCCAGCACGTCGGGGTCGGTGACCACGTCCAGCAGGAAGGGCCCGGGGGTCGCGAAGGCGCGGGCCAGGGCCTCCCGTACGTCCGCGGGGTCCTCCACCCGCAACGATTCGATGCCGGCCGCGGCGGCGATCGCCGCGTAGTCGACGGGAGCGTGGTCGGTGCCGAAGTCGGGCAACCCGTCCACCATCATCTCCAGCTTCACCATGCCGAGCGAGGAGTTGTTGAACACCACCGTCTTCACCGGCAGGTCGTGCAGCCGGACCGTGAGCAGCTCCCCGAGGAGCATGCCGAGCCCGCCGTCCCCGGACAGCGAGACGACCTGCCGCCGGCGGTCGGTGAACTGGGCGCCGACGGCGTGCGGGAGCGCGTTGGCCATGCTCCCGTGCACGAACGAGCCGATGATGCGGCGGCGGCCGTTGGGACTGAGATAGCGGGCGGCCCAGACGTTGCACATCCCGGTGTCCACCGTGAACACCGCGTCGTCGTCGGCGAGCTCGTCCATCAGGTTCGCGACGTACTCGGGGTGGATCGGGCGGTGATGCTCGATGTCGTGCGTGTACGCCTCCACCACGTTCTCCAGCGCCTTCAGATGCCTGGCCAGCATCCTGTCGAGCTGGCGGCGGTCCGTCTTCTGCGTGACGTGCGGCAGCACCGCGCGGATCGTCGCGCCGACATCGCCGTGTACGGCCAGCTCCAGCGGGGTCCTGCGGCCCAGCCGTGCCGGGTCGTGGTCGATCTGGACCGTGCGCGCCCCCGGCAGGAAGTCGTCGTAGGGGAAGTCGGTCCCCGCCAGCACCACCAGGTCCGCCTCGCGCATCGCGTCGTAGCAGGCGCCGTAGCCGAGCAGCCCGCTCATCCCCACGTCGTAGGGGTTGTCGTACTGGATCCATTCCTTGCCGCGCAGCGCGTGCCCGACCGGTGCCAGGGTGCGCCCGGCCAGCCCCATGACCTCCTCGCGGGCGTGGCGCGTCCCGGCGCCGCAGAACAGCATCACCTTCTCGGCGCGGTTCAGCGCCTCGGCCAGCTCGGCCACCTGGTCGGCGGGCGGCACGACCGTGCCGGTCCGGGTCAGGAAGTCGTGTTCACCGGTGGCGCGGGCGGTGGACATGCTCGCCACGTCACCGGGGAGCACCACCACCGAGACGCCGCCGAGGCCGATCGCCTGCTGTACCGCGATGCGCAGCACCCGGGGCATCTGCTCGGGCGTGCCGACCATGTCGCAGAAGTGGCTGCACTCCACGAAGAGACGCCCCGGATGGGTCTCCTGGAAGAAGCCGGTGCCGATCTGAGTGGAGGGGATGTGCGAGGCCAGCGCGAGCACGGGGGCGCCGCTGCGGTGGGCGTCGTAGAGCCCCTGGATCAGGTGGGTGTTGCCGGGGCCGCAACTGCCCGCGCAGGCCGCCAGGCGCCCGGTGACCTGCGCCTCGGCCGCGGCCGCGAACGCCCCCGCCTCCTCGTTGCGTACGTGGACCCACTCGATGTGGCCGGACTTCCTGACCGCGTCGACCACCGGGTTCAGGCTGTCGCCCACCACCCCGTAGATCCTTTCCACCCCGGCCTGGCGGAGAACCTCGATGAACTGCTCGGCGACGGTCGCCATGGTGCCCCCTCGTGTATGGCGTCACCGGTGTACCTCACCGCATTTCGCCGCGTCACTCCCCGGGGAGGCGTTCGACCGGCCGCACGGTGTGTCGCTCGGCGGCGGGACCGCTGTTTGCTTACCGAGCAAAAGGCTCATGTTCGGACATGATGTGGCCTGGGGGATACGTTCTTCAGGGAGAGGGGGTACGTCCCGCCGAAAGCCTGTCACTTTCCGTGGTGCGCCGCTTACCATGCGACGGAGGTCACCCACTTTCGGAAGGTTCTACATGACCGGGCAGAACTCCGCGACCGCGTCTGACTACGTGTTCGACAACGACGGGGATCACTCGTCCGACCAGCACCGCTACCTCGCCCAGCTCCTTGACCCGCTGACCTTCGAGCGCCTCGCCCTGACCGGCGTCGGAGCCGGCTGGAACTGCCTGGAGGTCGGGGCCGGCGGGGGCAGCGTGGCGCTCTGGCTGGCCGAGCGGGTGGCGCCCGACGGGCGCGTGCTGGCGACCGACATCAAACCCGGTCTGATCCCGTCCAGGCCGGGGCTGACCGTCGTCCGCCACGACGTCGTCGCCGACCCGCTGCCGGTGGACGCGTTCGACCTGATCCACGCCCGGCTCGTGCTCAGCCACCTGCCCCAGCGCCGCCAGGTGCTGCGGCGCCTGCGCGCCGCGCTGCGGCCCGGCGGCTGGCTGCAGATCGACGAGATCGACATCACCCGCTGGGTGGCGCCGCCCACCCCCGGCGGGCGGGAGGGAGAGCTGTACGGGGCCTACATCGCCGCGATGACCCGGGTGCTGGGCGCCGCGGGCAGCGATCCGACCTGGGGCGGTTCCGCCGCGCGGGAGATGGCCGGGGCGGGCCTGGTCGATGTCGACCCGGTGCGCTGGACCGAGGTGTGGGAGCGCGGCTCCGCCGGGCTCGGTCTCCTGATCAGCAACAGTCACCACCTGGAGGAGCGCCTGGTGGAGGCGGGGATGACCGCACGGCAACTCCGGGAGGTCCGCGAGGTCATGTCGGCCCCGGGGTTCAGCGCGCCCTCCTTCGAGATCCACTCGATCCTCGCCCGCAGGGCCTGCGACGGCTGAGGGCGAGACGGGCGCGTCCTGCCGAGCCGGAGAACCGCTCTCGGCCCGGCAGGACGAGACCGGCTCCCGGAAAGGAGGATCCGGGAGGTGGGCCCGGAGATGACATGATCGGGAGGGGGCTAGGTGGGCGGGCCGGGGGTAGAGGCCGTGGCATGACGGTCACGGGCTGCACCGCGCGGATCTCCGAGGCGTGGAAGCGTGCCCGCCACCGCCATGGCTGGCTGGATCACCTGGTGCGCGCAGGGGTGCGCTACGACGAGGTGGACGCCGGACGGCTGTCGGCGGCGCTCACCTACTACTCGTTCTTCGCCGTGTTCGCGCTGGGGCTGCTCGGGTTCGCCATCATCGGCCAGGTCCTCGACGACCCGGAGGTGGTGCGCACGGTGCAGGGCTACCTCTCGGAGAACTTCCCCCGGCTGGACGTGCAGGCGCTGCAGGACGCCAGGAGCACGGCCGGCGCGATCGCCTTCGTCGGCCTGCCCATCACCGGCCTGTTCTGGATGGACGCGCTGCGCTCGGCGATCAGGGCCACCTGGCGGATCGAGGAGTATCCGGGCCGCCTCGTGGTGCGCCAGATCATCGACCTGGGAGTGATGGCGGGCCTCGGGTTGCTGCTGTCGGCCTCGCTCGCGGTGGCCTTCGTCGCGGAGACGGTGCTGAACTGGATGTTCCTGCACACGGTGGGCGTCGACGACACGCTGTCGCGATGGCTGCTGTCGGCCGCCGCGTTCGTGCTCGGCCTGGCCGTCAACACCCTGCTGGCGGTCGCCCTGCTCTGCGGCCCGCCTCGGCTGAGACTGCCGCCGAGCCGGGTCCTCGGGCCCGCGCTGCTCATCACCGCCGGCCTGGAGGCCCTCAAGTCCCTGGGGCAGTTCTATCTGGAGCTGACAGTGGGCAACCCCGCCTACCAGGTGGTCGCCGGAGCCGTCGGGATGCTGGTCTTCCTCAAGATCCTCAACCAGCTGATCCTCTTCGCGGCGGCGCTCACCGCCACCGGCACCACGGGCACCGTGGTCGACCTGGCCGCCCGCCGCGCCCGCTCCGAGGCGGCGCGTGAGGGCTTCTCGCCGGACGCCCCGCGGGGCCGGGCGGATGGTTCCCCGGAGCCGGCTCCGGCCACTCCCCACGACGGCCCGCAAGGCGCCGGGCACCTCGGCACGCGGGATCCGGCCGTCTGATTTTCGGGTGTTCACCGACGTCACGCTCGGTGACCGGGCGTCAGGGCCGATGCCCTGCCACCGGGTGCTCGGGCGTCGGCGGGCGGTAACGGAATGCTCTCGATCCGTGGCGGCGGAGACGCCGGTTTCGCGCGCCCGCACCCACGCTGAGCTGCATGATCGTCTGGAGCCCCGGCCCTCGCAGGTGAGCAGTCTCGTGACCTGTCGCGAACATTGAGATTCAATCTTCGCTCTGCGGCTTGAAGCTACATATGTCCCATGGGCATAGTGTTTCGAATCACATACGCACCAGTCGCGGCGTGCGACCGCGGGGCTCTCCGGGCCCGGCGGCTGTCGGCCACGCGCAGGAACCGCGGATTGGACAAGACGAATGAGATCCGCCCCTCCGATCCGCTCGAAGATTCTTAAGATCCTCGTCATTCCTGTGCTCTCGCTGATCGCCCTCTGGGTGGTCATCGCCTACACGGCGGTCTCACAGATCGCCGGCATCTCCCAGACACAGACCCGCTGGCAGGTGACCGGGGTGCCGATCCAGGAGATGATCGTCGAGATCCAGCGCGAGCGCCGGCTCTCCGCCGACGCGGCCGGGGCCACCGCACAGAACAAGCCGCTCTCCGAACAGCGGCGAGCCACCAACAGCACGGTGGATCGGGTACGCCAGGCGATCTCGTCCGCCGAGGGCTACGAGCCGGAGAACGCTCCGACCGACATGCGGATCCTGAAGTCGGCCATGGACGGGCTCGTTCTGGTGCGCGCCTCCGCCGACAACGGCTCGATGAGCGCGATCCAGGTGACCGACGCCTACAACGCCTTCATCAGCGCCGCCAACAAGCAGTTCGGCGACTCGACGGTGCTTGCCGACGTGTCGTCCTTCCGCGTCATCCGCGGCATGACCGCCTACAGCACCGCCGCCGAGTACCTGGGCAGGGAGCAGGCCGTACTCGCCCCGGTGCTGAAGCACGGCACGATGACACACGCCGAGCAGGCGGCCTTCGTCGCGGCGGTGACCAGCCGGAGGCACTTCCTGGCCAACGCGGAGCTGGACATGAGTCCCGAACTGCAGGCGCGCTACCGGCAGGTCGCCGGGGACGCCGTCCACCAGCGGCTGCTGGCCGCCGAGAACAAGATCTTCGCGTGGGACCTCAAGGGGAAGCCGCCGCTGGACGCCGCCGAGTGGAAGCGGGACTCCGGGACGGTGCTGAGCACGGTCAACCAGCACACCCAGGAGGAGCTGGCCCGCGCCACGATCAAGGGCAACGAGCTCAGGAGTTCGGCGTTCCTGCGCATCGGGCTGGTCCTGGGCCTGGGCCTGCTCGCGATCATCGTCTCGATCGTGTTCTCCTACCGGTTCGGCCGCTCCCTGGTCGATGAGCTGAAGCGACTCCAGGCCTCGGCCGTGGAACTGGCGGAAGAGCGGCTGCCGCGACTGGTCGAGCGGCTGCGCAGGGGTGAGGACGTGGACCCGGCGACCGAGGCTCCCGAATTGGATCGCGCCAACACCGCCGAGGTCGACCGGGTCGTGCACGCGTTCTCCGCGGTGCAGCGCACCGCGGTGGAGGCCGCGGTCGGCCAGGCCACCCTCCGCAAGGGCGTCAGCCAGGTCTTCCTGAACCTCGCCTGGCGCAACCAGGCGCTGCTCCACCGCCAGCTCACGCTCCTGGACACGATGGAGCGCCGCGTCGAGGAGCCGGAGACCCTGGAGGATCTCTTCAAGCTCGACCACCTGACCACCCGCATGCGGCGGCACGCGGAGAACCTGATCATCCTGTCCGAGGCGGCCCCCGCCCGCAGATGGCGCGACCCGGTGCCGATCTTCGACGTGGTGCGCAGCGCCGTGCTCGAGGTCGAGGACTACACCCGCGTCACGGTCCTGCCCATGCCGCAGGCGCCGCTGCTGGTGGGCGCTGCGGTCACCGACGTGATCCACCTGATCGCCGAACTGGTGGAGAACGCCGCGGTCTTCTCGCCGCCGAACACGGTGGTCCACGTACGGAGCATGGTGGCGGCCAACGGCTTCGCGCTGGAGGTCGAGGACCGGGGGCTGGGGCTGAACCAGGCCACCCTCGACGAGCTCAACGCCAAGCTCGCCGACCCGCCGGAGTTCGACCTGGCCGACAGCGACAGGCTCGGCCTGTTCGTCGTCGCCAGGCTCGCGGCCCGGCACGGGATCAAGGTCGTGCTGCGGCCCTCGCCGTACGACGGCACCACCGCGATCGTGCTGCTGCCGCAGAGTCTCCTCGCCACCTGCGAGGCACTGACCGCCGAGGACGTCCCCCGGGTACGCCGGGTGGGCTCCCATCCGGGCGGGCCGGTGCGGGCGCTGGCCGCGGCCCCTGAGGTGCTGCCCGGGGCGTTCTACAGTTCGCAGGACCTGCCGGTGGCGCGCACTCCCGAGCCCTCGCCGGGTTGGTTCCCCGCGCCACAGCAGCGGCAGGAGACCCCGGTCCCCTCGATGCCCGTGCGGCGGGCGGTGTCCGTACCGGACATCGACGAGGACCTGGACGGGTTGCCGGTGCGGGTGCGGCAGGCCAGCCTGGCCCCCCAGCTCCGTCAGACGCGCTCACCGGAGCGGCGCGACGTTCCCGCGCGTACTCCCGAGGAGCTCTCAAACCTCATGTCGTCCATGCAACGAGGCTGGCAGCAGGGTCGCAGCCAGACCGAGCAGGACCAGGACGTGTGGAAGCGAAAGGATGGCCACTCCGATGCCCGACCCCAGATCTGAACTGAGCTGGCTGCTCGACGACCTGACCCAGCGGGTCCCCGGTATCCGGCACGCGATCGTGCTGTCCGCCGACGGCCTGGCGATGGGCGGCTCCCGGGAGCTGACCCGGGAGGACGCCGAGCACCTGTCCGCCATCTCCGCCGGGAGTCACAGCCTCGCGCTGGGCACCGGGCGGCACTTCGGCCTCGGCGGTGTGCGGCAGACCATCATCGAGATGGAGGGAGGCTTCCTGTTCGTCACCGCGGCGGGGCAGGGAGCCCGGTTGGCCGTGCTGGCCGCGGGCGATGCCGAACTCGGCATGGTGACCTACGAGATGGCGCTGTTGGTCAAGCGCGTCGGCGAGCACCTGTCCTCACAGCCGAGGGGAGTTGCCCCGGCGCCCGCCTGGAACGGTGCGAGATCGTGACGGGAGAGGATCCCGGGCCCTTGGTCAGGCTCTTCGGGGTGACCGGCGGTCGGGCGCGCCCGATCGGGGAGAGCTTCGACCTGGTGGCCATCGTCACGACCGTCGACATCCCCTTCGAGCCGGTCGGGTTGATGCCCGAGCATCTCGACGTGCTGTCGGCGTGCCGCCGGCCCACCCCCGTGGCGGACGTGGCGGCGCACCTCAAGCTGCCGCTCAACATCACCCGCGTACTCCTCAGCGAACTGCGCCGCGAGGGCCTGGTCACCATCGACAAGCCCCGGCCGATGGGGAAGACGATCGACGAACGCATCTACAGGGAAGTGCTGCATGGAATACGCGGCCTCTGAGCCGGGCATGAGCCCGGTCGACAGCCCGGCGATGGCCATCAAGATCCTTGTCGCCGGCGGTTTCGGGGTCGGCAAGACGACCATGGTCGGTACGATCAGCGAGATCAGGCCCCTGCACACCGAGGAACTGCTGAGCGAGCGCGGTGTCGGCGTGGACGACGTCGCGGGCGTTGAGTCGAAGATCACCACGACCGTGGCGCTGGACTTCGGCCGGATCACCATCCGTGACGGGCTCTGGCTCTACCTGTTCGGCACTCCGGGCCAGGACAGGTTCTGGTTCATGTGGGACGAGCTCTCCGTCGGCGCGCTCGGCGCGGTCGTGCTCGCCGACACCCGTCGTCTGCAGGACTGCTTCCCCGCGGTGGACTACTTCGAGCAGCGCGGGCTCCCGTTCGTGGTGGCGGTCAACTGCTTCGACGGCGCGCGGCGGCACGACCCGATCAAGATACGGAGGGCGCTGGGGCTGGACGGGGTGGCCCCGATCATCCTCTGTGACGTGCGCAGGCGCGAGTCGGTCAAGGAGGTGCTGACCACGCTGGTCACCTACTCGGCGGGAGGCGCCTTCCAGGCGGCTCACGCGGGCGCCTGACGGTCACCGTTCGCCTTCGAGGGGTTCACGGCGCTCCGCGCCCCGCAGCCTGTCGCGCTCTCCCAGCAGGCGAGCGGTCTCTGCGGAGACCTCGGTGGCCAGCACGGCCGACACGACGTCGATCAGGTGGCTGGTGAAGAGCCGGTCGTCCTTGCCCTCGGGTCCCGCGGCGCGGCGGGCGAGCTCCACGTAGGTCACCCGGATGGCCATGAAACGCTGGTGCAGCCGGCGCAGCGCGACCTCGGAGAGCAGCGGGGCCACCAGCTCGCGCCACCGGTTGATGCTCTGCCGAGGATCGGCCTGCATGCTCCGCAGGGCGGGGAGGTCGCCGCGCTGGACGAGCTGCTCCATGATCCGTAGATATGGCCGGCCGCCGTCGGGGTCGGCCAGCTTGGCGGCCATCGGCCGCACCAGCGCGGCGGCGAGGGCGCGGCGGGCCTCGGCCTCCGGAAGGCTCCCCCTGGACTCGTACTCGTCGAGCAGCTGGTGGCGGCGGGCCTCGATCTCGGGATGGTGCTTGGCGAGCACCGCGTTCAGCAGTCCCGTCCGATCCCCGAAGTGGTACTGGAGCGCCGTCGAGTTGCGTTGCCCGGCGGCATTGTTGATCTCGCGAAGTGACACGCCGTCGATTCCCCGCTCGGCGAACAGCCGCTCGGCCGCCGCCACCAGGCGCCTGCCGGTCGCTTCCGGGTTAGGGGGCATGCGCGCTCCTGCCTTGCCGGTGGATCTGTCGATCGTTAAGGTAATAATGCATCTGTCTGAAATCATCAAGCAGTCGCCTCAAAGCGGCGACACACGGCAAGGATAGAAGGCGTTCCCTTCTGGCCTGCCGGTCACCGGTAAGGGGAGGACCCCATGGCCATTGATTTCACCCTCGCCCCCGAGCACGAGGAGATCCGTCGCCGGGTACGGGCCTTCGTCCAGGAGACCATCATCCCGGCCGTCAGCGGCTTCGACGACGAGGAGAAGGTGACCACCCGCGACGAGTACATCCGGGTCATCTTCGAGCTGCGCGAGAAGGCGCGGGCCGAGGGGCTGTGGCTGCCGCACATGCCCAAGGAGTGGGGCGGCATGGGCCTCGGCCACGTCGAACTCGCCATGGTGCAGTCCGAGGCCGCCAAGACCCGGCTCGGGCCCTGGGTCCTCAACTGCGCGGCGCCCGACGAGGGCAACATGCACACGCTGCTGCACTGGGCGACCGACGAGCAGAAGGAGAAGTACCTCAAACCACTGCTCAAGGGCCACAAGATGTCATGCTTCGCGATGACCGAGCCGGAGGTGGCCGGTTCCGACCCCACGCTCATCCGCACCCACGCCGTCAGGGACGGCGACGAGTGGGTCATCAACGGCCACAAGTGGTTCATCTCCAACGCCCGCCGTTCGAGCTTCGCCATCCTCATCGCCAAGACCGAGCTCGATGTGCCCGAGGGCTCGCGCGGCGGCAACACGGCCTTCCTCATCGACCTCCCGCAGCAGGGGTGGAACGACGTCCGCGAGGTCGAGACGATGCACGGCTCCACCGGCCACAGCGAGATCGTCATCACCGACCTGCGGGTGCACGACGGCCAGATCCTCGGCGGGCGCGGCAACGGCCACCGGCTCGGCCAGTACCGCCTGGGCCCGGCGCGGCTGGCACACTGCATGCGCTGGATCTCCCAGGCCGAGACGGCGCTGGACATGATGGTCGACCGCGCGCTCAACCGCTACAGCCACGGATCGCTGCTGGCCGAGAAGCAGGGCATCCAGTGGCTGATCGCCGACTCGGCGATGGAGCTCTACCAGTGCAAGCTGATGGTCCTGCACGCCGCCTCGAAGATCGACAAGGGCGAGGACTTCCGCACCGAGGTCTCGATGGCGAAGCACTTCGTGGCCAACAGCCTCAACCGGATCGTCGACCGGGCGATCCAGGTGCACGGCGCGCTCGGCTACTCGACCGACACCCCGCTGGCCAACATGCTCCAGCACGCCCGCTGGGCCCGCTTCGCGGACGGTGCCGACGAGATCCACCAGATGCGCATCGCCGAGCGTACGATCGCGGCGTACCAGAGCACGGGTTCGACCAACGCCGCGACCGGAGGGCTGCCACTTTGACCACGGAGAAGACGGGTACCGGCGGCTGGTCCGCCGGCGGCGGGGGCGGGCTGCTCAGCGGGCTGGGGACCGAGAGCCCGGCCGAGGCGTTCAACGTGGTCCGCAGTGACCGGCTGGAGGGCAGGGTCGCCCTGGTCACCGGCGGCGGCAACGGCATCGGCGCGGGCGTGGCCCGGCGGCTGGCCGAGGGCGGGGCCCGTCTCGTCCTGGCCGACGTCGACGACGCCGCGGGCGAGAAGCTCGCCGACGAGCTGGACGCGACCTATGTCCACTGCGACGTGTCCCGGCTGGAGGACAACGAGGCGGCGGTGGCGACCGCGGTCGAGCGGTACGGCAGGCTCGACCTCGCCTTCCTCAACGCGGGCATCACCTCGGGCTGCGGGCTGGGCGAGGACTTCGACATCCGGCGCTACCGCCTGGCGATGGGGGTCAACCTCGACGGTGTCGTCTTCGGGGCGCACGCCGCGATCCCGGCGCTGCTGGCGGCGGGCGGCGGCACGATCGTGGCGACCGCCAGCATGGCGGGCATCGTCGGCATCCCCTCGGATCCCATCTACGCCGCCAACAAGCACGCCGTCGTCGGGCTGGTCCGCTCGCTCGGCCAGGATCTCCAGCCGCGGGGGATCAGGGTGCAGGGGCTCTGCCCCTCGTTCGCCGACACCGCGATCCTCGGCGAGGGCAGGGAGATGCTCCGGCAACTCGGCTTCCCGATCCTGGAGGTCTCGGCGGTCGTCGAGACGTTCGTCCAGCTGCTCGACAGCGAGGGCACCGGCGAGTGCTGGTTCGTGATCCCCGGCCGTGAGAGCCAGCCCTTCTCCTTCCGCCGCGCTCCGGGACCGCGAGTCTGAGCGGGTGCGATACGAGGTGTGGTTTGTCCGAATTTTGGTGGTTTATGGGCTCCGGCGGTCCGCCACGGGGTAGAGCACGAGAGGGGTTGGACCCGCGGGGGCCGCGACCCTCTTCCGCGTCGCGGGGAGGAACACATGACAGCTCGACCGCATCGGCCCACACGGCCGGCCAGGGTGCCCGCCGACGCCTCCACGGCGGGAGACGGTATCGCCGTGGGCTCGGGGCCGGTCATCGTGGACGCCTACATCGACTTCCTCTGCCCGTTCTGCAAGGCGTTCGAGGAGGCGGCGGGACCGGCGCTGGTAAGGCTGGTGGCGGACGGGGCGGTCAGCCTCGTCTACCATCCCATGGGCTTCCTGGACGAGCTCTCCACCGACCACTACTCCTCCCGCGCGTCCGCCTCCTCTGGTTGCGCCTCGGACCGGGGGAGGTTCGTCGAGTACGTCCATGCACTCTTCGCCGACCAGCCCCCGGAGGGAGGCCCGGGGCTCACCGACGACGAGCTGGTCGAGGTCGGCCGCCTCGCGGGGATCACCGATCCGGGGTTCGGCGGATGCGTGCGCGAGGGCGTCTACCTCGACTGGGCCGCCCACGTGACGGAGACGGCCATCGAGCGCGGAGTGAGCGCCACGCCGACGGTCCTCGTCCAGAACGTCCCGGTACCCGCCAACGCGCAGGCCATCCTCACCGCCGTGCTGGCCGTCGCCCGCTCGCGCCGGTGACCTCCGGTGACCGGCGGGGGGGCGGAGCCTCGGCCCCCGCCGTACATCGGGAAGTGCCGGAATCCCGCGTTCCCTGATGTGCGGGATCCCGGCGTCTCCGGTAGGTCAGGCGGTGCCGGGATCCTCCTGCACCGAGATGGCGCCCGAGGGGCAGAGCCGCTCGGCCCGGCGGACGTCGGCGTGCGACTCGGGCGGCGGTGACTCGTCGAGGAGCACGACGGTGCCGTCATCCTCGCTCTGGTCGAACACCTCCGGCGCGGTGAGCACGCACATGCCCGCTCCGATGCACCGCGACGTGTCCGTGGTCACCTTCAGTGCGTTCTCTACCATCTGACCGGCAGCTCCCGTACGCCGTAGATGGACATGGTGTCGCGCATGCGGACCTCCTGCGCCGGTATGGCGAGTCGTAGATCGGGGAACCGATCGAACAGCATGGGAAACGCGGTGCGCATCTCCACGCGGGCGAGCTGCTGGCCGAGACACTGGTGCAACCCGTGCCCGAATGTCAGATGCCCACTCGCGGGGTGGGTGATGTCCAGACGGTCGGGGTCGGTGAAGCGCGAGGGATCGCGGTTGGCGGCCTGGACCGAGAGGGTCACCACCTCACCCGCCCTGATGAGCTCCCCGTCCACCTCGACGTCCTCCAGGGCGGCGCGGATCGGGCCGATGTGGATGATGCTGAGATAGCGCAGCAACTCCTCGACCGTGTTGTCGATCAGCGAGGGGTCGGCGCGCAGCGCGGCGAGCTGGTCGGGGTGCTGTAGCAGGGCGAACGTGCCGAGCCCGAGCATGTTGGCGGTGGTCTCGTGCCCGGCGGCGAGCAGCAGGAACCCGATGTTGCCCAGCTCCTCGTCGGTCAGCTCACCGCCGGTGACGAGCCCGCTGAGCAGGTCGTCGGCCGGTTCGGCCCGCTTGAGCTCGATGAGCCGGGCGAAGAACGCGGCGACGCGGGCGACCGCCGCGCGGATGTCCTCGACGGCGGACTCCAGGTTCAGCAGCACCGCGGTGGCCTGCTGGAACTCCTCGCGGTCGGAGTACGGGACACCGAGCAGCTCGCAGATCACCAGCGAGGGGATGGGCAGCGCGAACTCCCTGACCAGGTCCTGGGGAGGCCCGGCCTTCTCCATCGCGTCCAGCCGCTCCTCGGTGATCTCGTGGATCCTGGGCTCCAGCTGCTTCATCCGTCGCACGGTGAACTGCGCGGTGAGCAGCTTCCGGTAGCGGGTGTGGTCGGGTGGGTCCATCCGGATGAACATGCCGGGGTCGGCCGGGCGGCGCATCTCCTGCATCAGCGGGAAGGGCACCGGGACGTTCAGCAGCTCGCGCCGGGAGCTGAACCGGGGATCGGCCAGGATCGACCGCACCGCGGGGTAGGAGGTCACGAGCCAGCCGACCCGGCCGTCGGGGTAGGTCATCGGTGTGACGGGCCGCTCCTCGCGCAGCGAGGCCAGGCGCTCGGGTGGAGTGAAGGGGTCGGGGCGTCCGAAGGGGAAGGTGATCGCCTCCGCGTGGGACTCTGTCATCGTCGCTCCTATGCAGAGATGCAGCTGGTCTCCATCCAGAAAACTACATCAAATGCAAAGTTACAATAGATGCAGAGTATGGTGCTATGCATTAAGATGTCCGCATGAGTGAGGTTCTGGGACTGCGTGAGCGCAAGAAGCTGCGCACCCGGCACGCTCTCATCGCCGCGGCGATCGAGCTCTTCGTCGAGAAGGGCTACGAGCAGACGACCGTCTCGGAGATCGCCGCAGCGGCCGACGTCTCGACCCGCACCTTCTTCAGCTACTTCGCGAGCAAGGAGGACGTGGTCTTCCACAACTCGCGAGACGGCATCGACCGCGCCCTGCGGGTGATCGCCGAGCGCGGTCCCGGAGACCGGGCGGTCGACCTGCTGAGCCGCGCCATCACCTCGGGGTTCGCCGCGCTCGCCGTCGACGACCAGCTCACCCGTGAGGTAGCGCCCATCAACCACCTCGTCATGACCGTCCCCTCGCTCAGGGCACGTGGCCTGCTGCTCCTCTTCGACGGCCAGCAGGAACTCGCCGAGGCCCTGCACCGGGCCTGTCCCGACGAGCTGAACCTGGCCGAGGCGTCGGCGGCCGTGGGCGCGGTGATCGGCGGGGCCAAGCTCGCCGCCTTCGTCAGCATGCGGCACGGTGCCTCCCCCGAGGAGATGCTGGAAGCCGGCCGCCAGGCCACCGAGTTCACCCTGAACGGCCTCCGCGCCGCCGCGCCGCCTTCCTGCTGAGCCTCCTTCTCCCGGTTCGGGGCGCGGCGGGCCCGCGTTCCAGAAGGCCCGCTTCTCCGAGGTCCGCGAAGGCGATCAGTTCCCGAAGAGCAGCGGCAGGTGCGCCGGGCCACGCATGATCAAAGACGGTGCGAACACGACATCGTCCCGGGGAACGGCCAGCGACATCCTCGAAAACCGGCCCAGCGTCCTGCCGATGACGATCTTCGCTTCCAGGCGTGCCAGCTGTGCTCCCACGCAGCGATGAATTCCATGCCCGAACGCCAGGTGGCGCTTGTCTTCCCGCGATATGTCGAAACTGTCGGGAGCCGGATAGTGGGCGGAGTCCCGGTGCGCCGATCCGACCAGCAGCAGGATCGGCTCGTGCGCCGGTATCGTGACTCCCGCGATTTCCACGTCTGTGGTGGGAAAACGCCACATGGGCGATGCGGTGGGGCCGTCGTACCTGAGCACCTCCTCGATCGCGGAATCGATGAGCGTGGGATCCCGGCGTAGCAGTGAACGCTGTTCCGGGTGGTCCAGCAGGGCCAGGAAGGTGCTTCCGACCAGGCGTATGGACGTTTCGTATCCGGCCACGATGATTCCGAACACCGTGGTGAGAAGCTCGTCCTCGTCGAGCGTCCCGGGGGTCCGGCTCGCCCGTATCAGATCGGACAGCAGGTCGGCGCCCAGGTCGTCTTTCTTCCGAAGAATGAGGTCGCCGGTATACGCGAGCATGGACTCGATGGCGCCGTGCGCCAGGTGACGCTCGGCCGGGTCGGCCGTGAACATCAGGTCTCCCCATTCCCGCAGCCTCGCGCGGTCGCCGGGCGGGGCGCCCACGACGTCGCAGATCAGCCCGACCGAGAGCGGGGTGGCGAGGTGGTTCATGACGTCCACGGGCTCGCCTGTCGGCACGGCGCCCAGGAGGGCATCCGTCATCTTCTCGATGGCCGCCTCCCACTGGGCGACTCTCCGGCCGCTGAAGGCCGCGGTCGCCGGCTTCCGCAGCCTCGTGTGGTCCGGCGGGTCCAGATTGACCATGGAGCGTTCCGCGATCGTCCCTGAGCCGAAGGCCAGCGAGGCTTCGGTGAAAGCGGGGGACGCGTTTCGGTAGTCGCTGCTGAGACGGGCGTCCGCGAAACCCTCCCTGACATCCTCGTACCTGCTGATCAGCCACACGCCGACATCGGTGAACGGAATGGTCGTCCGGAAAACGGGATGGTTCTCTCTGAGCCATCTGTAGGTGGGATAAGGATTCTGGAAGAAGTCCGGTGTGAAAACAGGGGGTGTGGTCATCCTGCCGGGCCTTTTCTCTACGGTCGTGCGGTACGGGATTTTTAAGGCGAACGCTCGATATGAAGCCGTGCCGATTAACCGGAAATGGTCGATGGTGTCCTGAGCGGAATTCGGCCGGTCGGCTTTGGGGGTGCGAGGAGTTTGTTCGTCGGGGCTGCCGGAGGAAGTATCCGCTGCTTCGGCCGGAGCGGCGAGACGCATCATCTCACCCTGCGCTGCCTTTGTGTCAATCCCTCGACGTCGAATATGGCCTGTGCCGCGGCGGGGTCGTTAACGCCGGTTCCTTCCCCTCTGGGCTTGACCGGAGGATGCCAAGACATTCTTAAGTCGATGCCAACTTTGAGCCCCGATTCTGTTGCCGATATATGAGACGGCGACGCCTGGAAAGGCGGCGGCAGAAAAGGCCGCGAATTCGATCCGCGGTGTCCCGGCGGCCGCTGCGCCGGCGTGCCGTGTCGACCGCCGGCGCCGAGCGTCCCCGTCGGCCGGGAGTGTGCTCAGTCCTGGCCGAGCCACAGGTCGGGGCCGAAGACCTCGTAGTGGACGTCGCGGGCGGGGACCCCGCAGCGGAGCAGGTCCGCGCGCACGCCGCGCATGAACGGCAGCGGGCCGCACAGGTAGGCGACGAGGCCGTCGGGCAGGTCGATCGCGTCGAGGTCGGCGTACCCGACGTGGGGCGCGGGGTCGCAGGAGCACGCGCCCGCTTCCTCGTACCAGCGGTGCAGGGTCGCGCCGGGCAGCTCGGCGACCAGCCGGACGAGCTCCTCGCGGTGGGCGTGGTCGGCGGGGCTCCGGTCGGCGTGGACGACGATCACCTGGCGGGTGGAGCCGGTGGCCGCGAGGTGGTCGAGCATCGACAGCATGGGGGTGATCCCGATCCCGGCGGAGGCGAGCAGCAGCGGGGCGTCACCCGGGGCCAGGGTCAGGTCGCCGTACGGCGCCGAGATGGTGAGCTCGTCCCCGGCCTGGACGTTGGCGTGCAGCCACCCGGAGACCTCGCCGTCGGGTCCTGACCCGCGGGCCCACCTGACGGTGATCCGCCAGTCACCGCGCTCGGGGGCGCACGACAGGCTGTACTGCCGGATCTGCCGTGCCCCGTCGGGCAGGGTGACTCCGACACTGACGTACTGCCCGGGGGTGAAGGCGAGCGGGATCGACGGGGCGAGGGTGAAGGAGACGGTGTCCGGTGTCTGGCGTCGCCGCTCCAGGACCGTGGCGCGCAGCCAGGGGTCGCCGGGCTCGCGAAGCAGTCGCGCCTCCAGCGCGATCAGCGCGTTGGCCATCAGCCAGTAGACCTCGTCCCAGGCCGCCGCGACCTCGGGGGTGACGGCGTCGCCGAGCACGTCGGCGACGGCGGCGAGGAGGTACTTGTGCACGATCTGGTACTGGTCGGGGGTGACCCCGAGCGAGGCGTGCTTGTGCGCGATGCGGGAGAGCAGCGCGTCGGGCCGCTCGTCCGGCCGGTCGAGCAGGAGGGTGGCGAAGGCGGCGATCGACCCGGCCAGTGCCTGGCGCTGCGTCCCGTCGGCCTGGTTGCCCCGGTTGAAGAGGTTCCTCAGCAGGTCCGGGTTGTCGGCGAACATCGTCGTGTAGAACCGCCCGGTGATCTCCTCCAGGGCCCGCTGGACGGTGGGCAGCGTGGTCCGGACCGTCGCCGCCGATTCAAGAGAGAGCATGCCTTCTCCTTTAATTGGTAGATGATCTTCATATTAAAATGCGTGACGAAGGGAGCGGGGCGGGTCTCAGGAAAGATTGATCAGCACCGGGCCGGTCGGCGAGGTGACCAGATCGTCCACGGTGAGCGGGTCGAGCGCCGCGTAGAAGGCCCGCTGGGCGTCGCGCAGCGCGCCGCGAAGGCGGCAGGCGGCCCGCAGCGGACACGGGGTGTCGCCCTCGCAGGCGACCACCTCCTCCTCGCCCTCCAGCTCGCGGACCAGCCATCCCAGCGAGGCCTTACGGCCGAAGCCGGTCACCTCCAGGCCGCCGCCGCGCCCCCGGCGGGCGTCCACCACCCCCAGATGCTGCAGGCGTGCGATGGCCTTGGCCGTGTGCGTGTAGGGGATGGCCATGGCGTCGGCCACCTGTCTGGTGGTGAGGACCGTGCCGGGTTCGGCGACCGCCAGCCGCATGGTCACCCGCAGTGCCAGATCCGTGAACTTCGTCAATCGCACGACAGAACCGTAACAAATATGAATCTCGGTTACCGATTCAGGGGGGTCTTGGGGGGAGGCAGGCACGGCCCGCGCCGGGGAAGGCGGGGGCCATATGGGAGGGAGAGGTCAGGGATCTCAGGGGTTGGGGACGTTGTCCGCCCAGGATGGAGGCGGTCCGGTAGCCGTACGGTCTGTGCCCTGCCGGCCGATATCCCCCTTGTGGCCAGGTGTTTCCGCCGGCTTCCAAGTGAGGTACAAGTGGGCCCTATGATCCTGAACTTTTGGCGCTGAGCCCGTACGAGGTCTCACGTGGGTGCTCATGACGTGAAGGAGGATGTCGTCATGCCGGACCTTGCGCCTCTGCGGCCCGGGGACCCCGCGAAGGTGCGGGAGTACCGGCTCACCGCGCGCCTGGGCGAGGGTGGTCAGGGGACTGTGTATCTGGGCGTCGCCCCCACGGGGGCTCAGGTCGCGGTCAAGCTGCTGCGTGGTGATCTGGCCCAGGACAGGGAGGCGCTGGAGCGTTTCGTGCGTGAGGTCGACACGGCCCGGCGGGTGGCGACGTTCTGTACCGCCGCGGTGATCGAGACCGGGACGGAGGAGCAGCGGCCTTACATCGTCAGTGAGTACATCGAGGGGCCGACGCTCGAACATGTCGTCGGTGCCGAGGGTCCCCGTGAGGGCGCGTCCTTGCACCGGCTGGCGATCGGTACGGTGACCGCGCTGGTGGCGATCCATCAGGCCGAGATCGTGCATCGTGACTTCAAGCCGGCCAACGTGCTGCTGGCCGCCGACGGCCCCCGGGTGATCGACTTCGGCATCGCCAAGGCCCTGGATCGCACCTCGTCCCTGACCTCGACGGCGATCGGCACACCCGCCTACATGACTCCCGAGCAGCTCGCGGGGCGGGCCGCGGGTCCGGCCGCCGACATGTTCGCCTGGGCGGGCACGATGGTCTTCGCGGCCACCGGGCAGCCACCGTTCGGTGCCGACAGCCTGCCCGCGATCTTCAACCGGATTCTCAACGCCGAGCCGGATCTGTCGGGGATCGCCGATCCGGCGCTGCGTGACCTGGTGGGGCGGTGTCTGGCCAAGGACGAGAGCCTGCGTCCGACGGCGGGTGAGGCGCTGATGCGCCTGCTGGGCCACGCCGGTCCGGGCGCGCAGGACGGTCTGGGCGGTCTGGGCGCGTCGCCTTTCGCCTCGGCCCGGGGCATGCTCACCGAGGGCGTGGCCGCCGCGACCCAGCGGACCGATCCCGACCAACACCCCTACCCGGGCGGTCCACAGACCGGGGCGCCGTACCGGACAGGCCCCGAAAGCAACCCACCCCACCAGGCCGGACCGGGCGGGTACGTGGCGCACTGGGCCAGTCCGGGTGGATACCCGCCGCACCAAACCGGGCCAGGAAGGTATGCGGCTCACCAAACCGGGCCGGGCGGGTACCCGCCGCCGTACGGGGGCACGCCTCAGGGAGCGGTCTTTCCGGCCACGCCGGGGGCGCAGCCGTCCCCCGGCCGGAAAAGGCGCGTGCGCCGGGTCTGGGTCGTGTCCGGCGCCGGGCTCGCGCTCACGCTCGTCGCGGTGACGATCACAGTGGTGCTTCAGAACGGAACCACCCCCGGAACGGGCACCGGCTCGCGGGCGGCCACCAACCCCACCATCACTCCTGCTCCGGCCGTTTCCGCGATCCCGCCCGCGGACCAGAAGATCAAACTGCCGGCCACCTCCATCACGATCCACGAGAGCGACAAGGACCCGATCAAGCTCACCTCCTACAACGTGTGGAAGGGAGACGTCCGCCACTCCTACATCCGCAAGGCCGGTACCAACGCGTTCGTCAAGGACGAATCGCACGCCTACTACAGGCTGAACCCCGCCGGCACCCATGCTCTCGCCGTGAACCGCTACTACAGCTCGGACAACTACGAGGTCGTCTCGATCGTCGACCACAAGACGGGGACGAAGAGCGAAATAAAGATCGCCAAGAGGCCGACCATCTCGCTCTACCCGCGTTGGTCGCCGGACGGCACCAAGGGGCTGGTCACCCTGTTCGAGACGATCAAGGAGAACCCGCGCGTCTACGGTTACGCGATCATCGACATCGCCACGAAGAAGGCCTCGGTCGTCCGGGTGACGGAGAAGGACATCGGGGACTGGAGCTACTTCTGGCGGAATGACAGCCGGGCGGTCGGCGCCTGGGCGGTCACCGAGGACACCAAGCGCATCCGCTTCTACGACCTGCGGGGCACCGTGCTGCAGACCCTGCTGGACGTGGGCGATCCGATCTGGGTCGAGGGCGACCACCTCAACCCGTCCGGCACGCTGATGGTCACGTACTGCGAGGAGACCGCGGAGATCTGCCTTCGGTCCACCGGCGCCGACGCGAAGCTGCAGGCTCGGATCCCGTTCGCGACCGGCCGGATCCTCGGCTGGTACGACGACCGGCACATCGTGGCCTGGCGGAGGCAGAGCGCCGGCTACGAGGCGTTGGTGGTCGACTTCAAGGGCAAGGTGAAGCGGGTGCTCGCCGCCAGCACCGACGACAAGGAGTACGAGGACCAGGTACTGAGCTACACCAGGGCCGGCTGAGCGGACGGACGCCGCGCCTCGACGCTCGCCGGGCGCGGTCGGTCGCCCGGCCCGAAGGTCCATGGAAGCGTCGGCACCTGGGAAAGAGAAAGGGGCACGGCCCGCGCCATAGGCGGGCGCGGGCCGTGCGTCCTGGTCGTGCGGGCAGGGATCTCAGGGGTTGGGGACGGTGTCGACCCAGGAGGTGGCGGCGGAGCGGTAGCCGTTGACCCGGTTCAGGACCTCGGCGGGGGCGACCACCTCGTTCTTGGAGTGGTAGAACCAGTCGACCTGCTGGACGTAGTCGCGCGGGGTGGAGCTGCCGACCAGGCCGCCGCTGATGAACCAGAGGTTGAAGTTGACCGACTGCACCGTCTCCGGGTAGTAGATGCCGCCGTGCTCGGCGAAGAGGGCACCGTCGATGTAGTACCTGATCTGGCCGCCGGAGACCTGGAGGACCAGGTCGTGCCAGCCCGCGTAGCTCTGCCTGACCTCGGTGTGGACGTTCACCGCCTCCCAGGGCTCGTTGCGGTACGTCTCCCACGACGTGGTGTACATGATGTTGCCGGGCTCGCCCCAGCCGCCGTTGGGCAGGTACTCGAAGTCCTGCTCGCTGTAGTCGGGGTCCATGTCGAAGGCCAGGGGGGTGATCGTGAAGAAGGTCTGCACGACGTGGTCACCGTCGGGGCCGCTGACCGGGGCGTCGGAGAACTTCACCCGGGCCGCGTAGGTGCCTTCGAGGAACTTGCGCTGGTGCAGTACCTCCGACTGCTGGGTGCCCTCGCCGGTGCCATTGGTGACCGCCTTGAGCTGCAGCGCCTTGTTCGTGCCGGAGACCGTGGGGAAGGTCACGTTCTGCTTGGGCCAGGTCGCGCCGGGCACGCCGGGACCGCCGCTGTTGGTGCGCACCGTCCAGTTGTGCGCGGTGAGGTTGGGGTCGTCGGCGTTGCCGTACGAGAAGTCGTCGAACACCACCCCGCTGCCCCCGGGGTTGGTGGGCGGGACCGACGGGGTCGGTGACGGGGACGGGTCGCCACCCGCGGGAGAGGTGCCCCAGACCAGGGCGCCGTTCTGGTAGACGGTGACCTTGGTCCAGTCGCCGTAGGTGGTGCGGGCCGGGCCGAAGGAGTAGTCGTCGCTCTGGGTGATCCGCTGCCAGTCGGACCGGTAGAAGCGCAGCTGCAGGTCACCGGTCTGCGCCCCGGCCGCGAGGTTCCCCGAGGTGAAGCCCACCTCCAGGTAGCGGTCGGCGGTGGCCGTCCCGGGCGAGAGCGTGCCGAAGGCCCCGGTGACCGTGGAGCAGGAGACCACGGCCCACGAGCACGCGAAGCGGTACTGCGTCGCCCCGGAGTCCGCCTTGAAGTAGTAGCGGATCTTCACACCGCTCAGCGGCACGGCCGAGGTGCCGCTGTTGACCAGGTTGAACCACGGCTCGACCTGGTCGGCGGTCGCGCCGGTGGCGCTCGTCTTGTACTGGAGCCTGAGGGACTGCTGGGCGCTGGCCGGATTCGCCGCGACGCCCACCAGGGCGAGCAGCATGGCGGACACGAGCCCGCCGAGTAACAGCTTTCTGCGCACGTGCTTTCCTTTCCTGGGTGCCTTTCTGGGGCCTGGGGGTTTTCCAGGATTGAGGCGCCTCCACGGGCGACCGGACGCCGGTGTCCCGCGGAGGTCAGGGAATGAGCGGCCCACCACGGACGCCCTGGGCGCTGAGCCTGGCGAGGTGCGGGCCGAGCCGCCGGAGGAAGTCGGGGTAGTCGCCGGGCGAACCCCAGGCGACCTCGGCGAAGGCGCACATCCTGGGCAGGGCCATGAACTCGACCCGCTCGGGTGTGGGCATGTACTCGGTCCACAACTGGCACTGCACGCCCCGCGCGGCCGGGTCGGGTGCGAACGCGTAGGTGTCTGCCAGGGTGAGGACCCGCTCCTGGACCGTCGGTGAGTCCGACCCGGCCGGCTGCTCGTCGAAGGGGGCGGCCGAGGGGCGGTAGTCGAAGTACGTCCGGGTGTGCGGCGCCAGGATGATCTCGTTGTCACCACGGTCGGCCTGCTCGTCCCGCCAGACCATGACCGTCGTGCCGGGCGTCGGCGCGCGGTCGGGCTCGTCCCAGCAGACCAGCCTGCGCGAGTGTTTCTCCAGGTGGGCGGCCATCCGGCCGATGAACCAGGCACACGCGTCCCGCGGTCCGGCCAGCCCCAGCTCGGCCAGCCGCCGCCGCGCCGCCGGACTGCGCTCCCACTCGGTGGTGGGGCACTCGTCCCCGCCGACGTGCACGTACGTGCTGGGGAAGAGGTCGCAGACCTCGTCGAGCACGTCCTGGCAGAAGCGGACCGTGGACTCCTCCAGGTTGAGGACGTGCTCGCTGATCCCCCACTCCGACCAGACCTCCACCTGGCGGGACGGGTCGTTGCCCAGGTGGGGGTAGGCGGCGATGGCGGCCTGGGCGTGGCCGGGCATCTCGATCTCGGGCACCACCGTGACGAAGCGCTCCGCCGCGTAGGCGACGATCTCCCGGATGTCCTGTCGCGTGTAGAACCCCCCGCGCCGGGCGCCGACCTCGGTGAGCCTGGGATGGCGCTCGATCTCCAGCCGCCACCCCTGGTCGTCGGTCAGGTGCAGGTGCAGCACGTTGAGCTTGTGCTCGGCGAGCAGGTCGACGAGGCGCAGGACGAACGCCTTGGGCATGAAGTGCCGGGCGACGTCCAGCATCACCCCGCGCCAGGCGAACCTCGGCCGGTCCTCGATCGTCCCGTACGGCACCTCGGGCCCCAGCTGGGCGAGGGTCCGCGAGCCGTAGAAGCGGCCGGCCGGGCCACCGGCGGTGAGCTCGACGCCCGAGGGGGAGACGTCGAGGCGGTAGCCCTCCTCGTCGAGGGACGGATCGTCGGGCATGAGCCGCAGCAGGTCCCGCCGGAACGCGACGGAGCCCCCGTCGACGACCACTTCCCGTGGCCTCGGAATGATCACGTTGGTCTTCCCTTCACGGCGCCCCGGAAGGGCGCGCCTGTGGACGGACGGTGGGACCTATCCCTTGACGGCGCCGGCGATCATCCCTGAGGTGACCCTGCGCTGCAGGACGAGGAAGATCAGCAGCACCGGCAGCATGAAGAGGGTCGAGGCGGCCATGGTGGCGCCCCAGTCGGTGCCGAAGACGTTGCTGAAGGAGGAGAGCCAGACGGGCAGCGTCCGGTCGTCCTGGTTCTTGATGATCAGCGCGTTGGCGAAGGCGAACTCGTTCCACGCGGTGATGAAGCCGAACAGGGAGGTGGACATCAGGCCGGGGGCGAGCAGCGGCAGGACCACCCGGCGGAAGGCGGCCATCCTGCCGCACCCGTCCATCAGCGCCGCCTCCTCCAGTTCGGGAGGGATCGAGGCGAGGAACCCGCGCAGGGTCACGATGGTGAACGGCAGCGTCGTCATGAAATAGATCAGGGTGAGCATCGACAGCCTGTCGAGCATCCCGGTGTCGCGGGCGATGATGAACATCGACACCAGCAGCGCCTCCCAGGGGGCCATCTGGGCGATGAAGACCATCAGGACGAACGCCCTGCGCCCGCGCCAGCGCATCCGGGCCACCGCGAACGCGGCGAGCAGCGCGACCACCAGCGCCAGCAGCACCGCGCTCGCGGTGACGGTGAGACTGTTACCCCAGAACGTCCAGAAACCGTCGGCGCTCACCGCGGTCGCGAAGTGCTCCAGGGTGGGGTGGGCGGGCCAGAAGGTCGGGGTCTGCGACTGGATGTCCCTGGTGGGTTTGAACGCGGTCAGCACCATCCAGTAGACGGGGAAGACCGAGACGGCCAGCACGGTCAGGGCCGCGAGGTTCAGCGGTACGCGGCGCAGCGGGACGGTCACAGGTGCTCTCCCTCGTGCTTGAGCATCCGCCGGAGATGGGTGATCAGGAGGGCGATCAGGATCAGCACGGTCAGGCTGGAGATCGCCGAGCCGAGGTCGTACCTGTGCAGTGACTGTGCGACCTGGAACGCGTAGACGGGCAGGGTGGTGGTGGCCTCTTCCGGGCCGCCCTTGCTGATCGCCCAGATCTGGGCGAAGCACTTGAACACCCAGATCACCTCCAGCGAGGTGATCAGGCCGAAGAGCGGCCGCAGGATGGGGAAGGTGACGGTGGTGAAGACCTGCCGCCCGCTCGCGCCGTCGATCCGCGCGGCCTCGTACAGCTCGGCGGGGATGGTGGTCAGGCCCGCGTACAGGGTGAGCGCGGCGAACGGTACGGACTGCCAGACGACCAGGGCGACCAGGATGGCGAAGGTGGAGGTGCCGTGGGCGAACCAGGTGTAGTCCCTGAAGGACTCGAATCCCAAGGTGACCAGCAGCCAGTTGACCACCCCCAGCCGTGACTGGAAGAGCCACTGGAAGATCGTGGTGGCGGCGAGGACGGGGGTCGCCCAGGTGAGCACCAGGCCGCCCATCACGGCCAGCCGCATCCTGCGGCCCAGCCGGGCGATCATCAGTGCCACCGCGGTGGAGACGACCATGATGAGGACGACGTTGACGGCGGTCCAGAGCAGGGTCCTGCGCACCACGGCCCAGAACTCCGCCCCCCCGAGCACCCGCGTGTAGTTGTCCAGGCCGACGAACGCCGCCCCGCCGCGGATCAACTCGCCGGTCCTGAAGTGCTGGAAGGAGATGACGACGCTGCGGACCAGCGGGTAGAGCAGCAGGTAGGCGGTGCCCGCCAGGGTGGGCGCGATCAGCAGGTAGGGCCAGAGGCCGTTCAGCCGGGACGGCCGCGCGCCGGGTCGCGGCGCGGGCGGCGCGGGTGCGGTGGCGTCCCGGTCACGGGCACGCCGCCGGGGCGGGGCCTGGGAGGCAGCGGGCATGGCACTCCTTGGAGCGGACGGTACGGGGGGTGTGAGGCTTGCGCGGACCGGCACGGGTTGTGCGGATGGTGCGGGGAAGCCGGGTGGTCGGGTGTCAGGACTTGGTGTTGAGGATCTCGGCGATGCCCTGGTCCACCTTGGCGGCCTCGGTGGCGGCGTCACCCCCGGTGAGCACCCTGGTCAGATACTCCTTGATCAGGTTCTTGGCCTCGACCGCGGCCCAGTTGGGGGAGTTGGGGGTGGCGTGTCCGCCTGCGGCGCCCGCCGCCATCGCGGCCGTCGCCTCGTTGCCGCTCAGCGCGCCCGCGAGGGAGACGCGGTTGGGCACGTAGCTCATCTTCTTGGCCATGTCGACCTGGAACTTCTCGCCCGCCAGCGCCTTGACCACCTGGTAGGCCGCCTCGTGGTTCTTCGAGGCCTCGGGGATGACCAGGTCGGAGCCGCCGGTGAACACCGCGCCCGGCCTGTCGGCGGTCTTGCCCGGGATCGGGAAGAACCCGAGCTTGCCCTTCAGTTCCGGATTGGCCTTCTCGATCGCCACCGCGCCACCGGGCGCGGAGATGAGCTGGGCGACGTCGCCCTTGGCGAAGACGTCGGCCTGCGGCGGCTTGGCCTCGTCGGAGTCCTTGGGGCCCTTGCCCAGCGCCTGGAGGGTCCGGTAGAACTCGATGCCGGCCAGCGCCTGGGGGGTGCCGAGGCCGCCCTTCCAGGTGCCGCCCTCGTTGACCGCGAGGTCGCCGCCCTCGTCCCAGATGAATCCCGCCAGGGTGTACCAGTTCTGGCCGGGCAGGTAGATGCCCTGGTCGCCGCCCTTGTTGAGGTTGGCCGTGATCTCCAGCCACTCCTGCCTCGTCTTCGGCGGGGCGGTGATGGACGCCTTGGCGAACAGGTCCTTGTTGTAGATCACCACCCGGTTGGCGGCGTACCACGGGATGCCGTACTGGCGCCCGTCGATCCTGCCCGGTTCGGCCAGGCCGGGCAGCCAGTCGCCGCCGCCCAGGTCGGCGACCTTGTCGGTGAGGTCCTTCACCCCGCCGCTGGCGGCGTACTCGGCGACCTGGGTGTTTCCGACCTCGATGACGTCCGGGGCGTCATTGCTGGCCAGGGCACTGGTCACCTTCTGCCCGATGCCGTCCCACTCCTGGACCTGGATGTCCAGGGTGACGTCCGGATGGGCCGCCAGGTAGTCGGTGCGGAAGCGGTCGAGCAGGGCGTCGGAGAAGCTGTCCCGCATGACCCACACGGTCAGGTTCGTGGCGCCCTTCCCGGTGCCGGCCGAGCCGGGCGAGTCCGCGGAGGGTGACGGCTCGGCGGAGCCGCATGCGGTGAGGCCGGCGGCGAGTGTCAGCACTGCCGCGGCGGCGCGGAGGCGATGCCCCATCGGTACTCCCAGAGGTCATGTATTGGTAAGTAATTGGCCTGCTCCGCATAGGGTGGCTCTTACCAGTTCCGTCGTCAAGGCTTGTTTTTTCTCGGACGACTGGTAACAAATAGGTAAGGTCTAGGTAAGGTGGGGGCGTGACGCTAAACATGAGGTCCGGGCTCAAGCGCGACCGGGTGCGCGATGTCCTGCTCGACTTCATCGCCGACATGAAACCGGGCGAGGCGATCCCCTCGGAGCGGGATCTCTGCAGGGAGCTCGGAGTCTCCCGGCCCACGGTGCGCGCGGCGATCGACGATCTGGTCAGGTCGGGGCTGCTCGTCCGCGAGCGGGGGCGCGGCACCTTCACCGGGCCGCACCGGGTCACCCAGGCGCTGGCGTCGACGACGGGCAACTCGTTCTACGCGCCACCCGCCGAGGGCAACTGGCTCAGCCGCATCCTGGAGTTCGGCTCCGCCCCCGCGGGCGCGCGGCTCGCCTCCCGGCTCCAGCTCTCTCCCGCCGACCTCGTCCTGAGGGTCGTCCGGCTACGCGTCGTCGACGACGAGCCCATGGCGATCGAGCGCATCCACCTGCCGCACGCCCTGGTCGACGGCCTCGTCCCGGCCGACATGGAGTCGGGGTCGTTCTACCGATTCCTCCGGGAACGTTTCAATGTCGACGTCCGCACCGCGGTGCAGACGATAGAGCCCACGGTCACCGACGAGACCGAGGCCAAGTTGCTGCACGTCCCCCAGCACGCCCCGGCCCTGCTCTTCGAGCGCACCACCCGCGATGTCGGCGGCCGGATCGTCGAGTTCACCCGCTCGATCTACCGGGGCGACCGCTACCGGGTGACCTCGGAACTCTCCTTCAACGCCGACTCCGGCTGACCCCGCCGGGTCAGC
>NZ_JBEXUE010000049.1:0-33897 GCF_040614275.1 Streptosporangium sp. NPDC006013 | reverse complement strand
GAATGGCCATTCGGTTGAGGCCCTTCTTCGTTCTTCCGAAGGACGCGCCCGGCTTTCCCGGCGCGTACTGTCGTAGTCAGGATCATCGGGGGAACGAAAGGGTGAAGACGAAATGCGCCGATTGGCTCCGGCAGTGGCACTGGGAGCGGCCGCGCTCGTCGCGGTCGCGGGATGCGGTGCGCAGGGCACCGGCTCCCTCGGAAACGTCAAACTGGCCGCGGCCGACGCGGTGCAGCAGAGTGCGCAGAAGGCCGAGGAGGTCACCTCCTACTCCGCGGACCTGGTTCTCGACGCGAGCGGCGGCGAGAAGGGCGCGAGCAAGATCCAGGGCAGCATGCTCTACCAGAGCAAGCCCCAGCTGGCGACGGACATCAAGCTCGACACGGTCACCTTCGGCGGCCAGAACGTGCCCGGCGGGGCGCGGGCCATCCTGTCGGGTGAGACGGTCTACGTGAAGTCCGAGCTCCTCAACAGGTTCGCAGGCACCACCAAGCCGTGGGTCAAGGTGTCGCTCAGCGAGCTCGACGCCAAGGGGCAGGCCGGGGTCAGGCAGTTCATGGACCAGGCCCAGCAGTTCGACCTGGCCGGCACCGTCAAGCTGCTGACCGCCTCGAAGGACGTCAAGGCGGTCGGCACCGAAACGGTCGGCGGGGTCGACACCACCCACTACAGCGGTACCTTCCCGGTGGCCGAGGCCGCACAGCTGCTCGACCCGGCCAAGCGCGAGAAGCTCCAGGAGGAGTTCTCGCAGGTCAAGAACGTGAAGTTCGACCTCTGGGCCGATGCGCAGAGCCTGCCCCGCAAGGTCACGCTCGGTGGCTCGGAGCGGGGTGTGACGTTCGGCCTGACGGCGTTCTTCAAGGGCTTCAACGAGCCCGTCGAGATCACCGCGCCGCCCGCCGACCAGGTGGGCGACCTGCCCGAGCACCGCGGCGGAAACTGAGGTTCTCCCGAGATTCGCGCCCCTCGCCCGCACGGGCGGGGGGCGCGAGCCTTTTCCCGTCGACGGGGGCGGGACCGGTTTCCAGGACTGATTTGGCATTCGTGGACGGCAGGGCGTACGCTGTCAACGCCGAAGACCGCCGGTCGTCGTCGGGCCGCATGGCCTGATGACCCAAGGAGCCACGTCAGTGGACGGCCCGCGTAGGTGTGATGTGAGTTTTCATCTGGATTAATCTCCTTATGTGAGCCCCGTGCGCCTGCGCCGGGGCTTGTCTGTTTTTCATGGGCCCTTACCCCGGCGGCACATCTGGAAGGAGGCCCATGGCGAAGGCAGAAAAGGCAACGGCTGTCGCTGAGCTGAAGAGCAGCTTCGACGGCTCCAATGCTGCCGTTCTGACCGAATACCGCGGTCTCACCGTCGCCCAGCTCAAGCAGCTGCGCGTTTCTCTCGGTGAGAATGCGAAGTTCGCCGTGGTGAAGAACACGCTGACCAAGATCGCGGCCACTGAGGCCGGGTTCAACCAGCTCAACGACCTGCTCGCGGGTCCGTCGGCGATCGCGTTCGTCAACGGCGACGTGGTCGAGGCTGCCAAGAGTCTGCGTGACTTCGCCAAGGCCAATCCCCTCCTGGTCATCAAGGGCGGTGTCGTCGACGGCAGGTCGATGACGCCGGACGAGATCACCAAGCTTGCCGACCTCGAGTCGCGTGAGGTTCTCCTCGCGAAGCTGGCCGGTGCGATGAAGGCGAAGCAGGGCCACGCGGCCGCCGTCTTCAACGCGCTGCCCACCAACATGGCTCAGCTGGCCGAGGCACTGCGCGCCAAGCGCGAAGGCGCCGGCGAGTAGGTCCGCGCAGGCGGTCACAGGGGATTAACGCAACCGCGGTCCCAACTTTCCCTAATAGTCAGATCCGTATGGAGGAACCATCATGGCGAAGCTCAGCACCGACGAGCTGCTCGACGCTTTCAAGGAGATGACTCTTCTTGAGCTGTCCGACTTCGTGAAGCTCTTCGAGGAGACCTTCGACGTCAAGGCCGCCGCTCCGGTCGCCGTCGCCGCCGCTGCCGCCCCCGGTGCGGCCGCTGCCGAAGAGGTCGAGGAGCAGGACGAGTTCGACGTCGTCCTCGAGGCCGCCGGCGACAAGAAGATCCAGGTCATCAAGGAGATCCGCGCCCTGACGAGCCTGGGCCTCAAGGAGGCCAAGGACCTCGTTGACGGCGCTCCCAAGTCCGTCTTCGACGGCAAGGTCAACAAGGAGCAGGCCGAGAAGGCCAAGGCCGCCCTTGAGGGTGCCGGCGCGACGGTCACCGTCAAGTAGTTCGTCTTACCGGAAAGAGCGGGTCCACCTGGTGCCGGTGGCCCGCTCTTTTTGTGTTCGCTCTGTTGGACACGATGTCTTATAACCACGGCATAACGATCGACGGAAGCTATTGGACCCTCTTCCAATTCGGGCGATCGCGGCTACGGTTGATGCAGTCGCAGGTTCTGCCGGCGGAGTCTCCGGCACGCCGCGGGACGGGCACGTCCCGCGGGCTCCTGAAAGGCGGCACGTGGGCGTCGAAGTCGTGGTAGAGGGTCTGACCAAGTCGTTTGGGAAGCAGGTCATCTGGGAGGACGTCACGCTGACGCTTCCCGCCGGTGAGATCTCCGTGCTGCTCGGTCCGTCCGGTACGGGCAAATCCGTTTTCCTGAAGACCCTGGTGGGCCTGCTGAGGCCCGAACGCGGCCACATCTGGATCGACGGGCACGACCTCGCCAACTGCAGTGAGAACAAGCTCTACGAGCTCAGGCGGCTGTTCGGCGTGCTGTTCCAGGACGGGGCGCTGTTCGGCTCGCTCAACCTCTACGACAACGTCGCCTTCCCGCTGCGCGAGCACACCAGGAAGAGCGAGACCGAGATCCGCCGCATCGTGATGGAGAAGATGGAGCTCGTCGGGCTGGCCGGCGCCGAAGGCAAGCTTCCCGGCGAGATCTCCGGCGGCATGCGCAAGCGTGCGGGCCTGGCCAGGGCACTGGTCCTCGACCCCGAGATCATCCTGTTCGACGAGCCCGATTCGGGCCTCGACCCGGTTCGCACGACCTATCTCAACCAGCTGATCGTCGATCTCAACGCGGAGATCGAGGCGACCTTCCTCATCGTCACCCACGACATCAACACCGCCCGTACGGTGCCCGACAGCATCGGTCTGCTGTTCCGGCGTGAGCTGATCATGTTCGGGCCGAGGGAGATGCTGCTCTCCAGCGACGAGCCGGTGGTCAGGCAGTTCCTCAACGCCCGCAGGCACGGCCCGATCGGCATGTCCGAGGAGAAGGACGTCTCCGAGCTGGAGGCCGAGGCCCAGATGGGGCACGACCCCGGCGGGCTGCCGCCGATCCCGCCGCAACTGATGCCGAGCGAGAGCCGGATCCGCCGCACGCAGCGCCCGCCGGGTTCGTGGCTGGCCGCCAACGGGGTCATCCCGCCGCCCAACTCGTTCGTGGACGAGAGGGGCCGGAACTGGCTGGAGGAGTATCCCCGGCTGGTCACGGCGCACGTCCACGGCGCACGTTGACCGCGGGCGGGTAGCGGGCGTCCCGCCGTTCACCGCACGAAGCGAAACGCTGGGCGAAACGGCCCGAAGCAGGTGAGCAAAGGCTGGTATGCGGATCTGCGCGGCGGGTTATGATCCGGCGATCGGGGAGCATGCCGTCCCGGTGGCGGGAAAGCCGCGCTCACCGGCTCGCGTTCCACGGACCGTGCGATGGGAGAGAACGCATGGCAGTGCACGCCGCTCGCCCCCGCCGCCCCCGTCGCACGCTCAGGATCGCAGCACCGGTGCTCGGAGTGCTGATCGCGATGCTGCTCGTCGCCGCGCTCTGGATCGGCTCCGACCTGCGTGACGCCCAGGCGGCGGCGGACGACAGACAGGCGGCGACACGGGCGGCGGGAGCGCACGCGGTGCATCTGCTCTCCGTCGGATACCGGAGCGTCGACGCCGACATCCAGCGAATCCTCGACGGCTCCACAGGTGAGGCCAGGGCCGAGTACGTCAGAACCGCCGCGGAGCGCAGGGAGGGCACGATCAAGGACAAGATCCTCCGTGCGGGCGCGCTACGCGCCCTGGGGCTGGTCTCGTTGACCGGGGACACGGCCCAGGTGATGGTGGTGGGCGATGAGGTGATCCGGTGGGACGGGAGTAAGAACGCTCCACGGGAGCAGTTCCACCGGTGGAACATGGAAGTGACCAAGGTCGGGGGAGCCTGGCTCGTGTCCAAGGCGGAGCTGGTGCCGTGACGCGCGCCTCCCGGTTGGCGGTCGGACTCATGGTCGTCGTGGCGCTCGCGCTCGCGGCGGTGGTCTGGATCATGTTCACAGATCTCAGCAGGCTGCGCGCGGACGAGAGGGCCGGACAGGAGGCGCTCGCCACGGCCCGGTCGGTCGCCTCCGACATGCTGTCCTACGACTATCGTACGATCGAACAGGATTTCGCAAGGGCGGGCGGTTACACGACCGGGGCGCTCAGCCTGCACTACCGGCAGCTGACCAGGGGCATGGCCGCGCAGGCCAGGGAGCAGAGAGCCGTGCAGCAGGCGACGGTGATCGGGGCGGGCGTGGAGTCGGTGGAGTCCGGCGACTCCGGCCGGGTCCAGGTGCTGCTGTTCATGAACATGAGCACCGTGAAGACCCCTCAGGGGGAGAAGGAACCGCGCCGCCAGGTCAGCCAGAACCGGGCCAGGTTCATCATGGTCAAGAAGGACTCCCGCTGGTTCGTCGCCGAGCTCTCCACACTGCTCGGAGATCCTCCGTCACCATGATCGGCGCGTCGCTTCATTCAATTGTTAGTAAAATCTTGGTTTGGGGTGGGTCCGCGGTTGGGTACACCTGCCATGGCAGCGTCGATCATCAGTCGAACCATCGGCTGGCGTTCGAACCGCCGGGTGACTCAGCGTCAGCCACACCAGGTCGGAGATCGTGTTGGATCCTGTGGTGTGCGCAGGTCACCCGGTGGGAAAACTCCCAGGGTCTCGGCTATTTCCCTGCCGAAATGTCAGCTCCCGGGCTTGACGTTTCGGCTCTGACGGGCGATGCTGCGACCAACGTGGAGCTTGCAGTGAGACTGAGGTGGACAGGTGTGTGCCGTTCGGCTACACTGCCCCTTTGCGCTGCCCTTTGACGACCCGCTTCTTTTGGTGCTCTGATGCATGGTCGTCTGGCGTGCGTGTAGTCAGTCCGCCGCGAGCCCTCGGAAGGACATCTGTTGGCAGCCTCGCGCAACGCCTTCGCCGTACCCGCCGGTCCCCGTCGTGTGTCTTTCGCACGAATTCAGGAGCCGCTCGAAGTTCCTGATCTTCTCGCTCTTCAGACCGAGTCCTTCGACTGGTTGCTCGGCAACGAGAAGTGGAAGGGGCGGGTCGAGGCGGCTCGCCAGGCCGGGCGCAAGGACGTTCCGGCCCAGTCGGGCCTCGAAGAGATCTTTGAGGAGATCAGTCCCATCGAGGACTTCTCCGGAACCATGTCCCTGTCGTTCCGGGACCACCGGTTCGAGCCGCCCAAGTACTCAGTCGATGAGTGCAAAGACAAGGACATGACCTACTCCGCCCCGATGTTCGTCACGGCGGAGTTCATCAATAACACCACTGGTGAGATCAAGAGCCAGACCGTGTTCATGGGCGACTTCCCGCTCATGACCGGCAAGGGCACATTCATCATCAACGGCACCGAGCGTGTCGTCGTCTCCCAGCTGGTCCGGTCCCCGGGTGTCTACTTCGACCGCAGCGTCGACAAGACCTCGGACAAGGACCTCTACGGATGCAAGGTGATTCCCTCCCGGGGCGCCTGGCTAGAGTTCGAGATCGACAAGCGGGACAGCGTCGGTGTCCGCATCGACCGCAAGCGCAAGCAGGCCGTCACCGTCCTGCTCAAGGCGCTCGGCTGGACCAGCGAGCAGATCCTTGAGCGTTTCGGGCAGTACGAGTCCATGCGGGCGACCCTGGAGAAGGACCACACGGCCGGCCAGGACGACGCCCTGCTCGACATCTACCGCAAGCTGCGCCCGGGCGAGCCGCCGACCAAGGAGTCGGCGCAGACGCTGCTGGAGAACCTGTACTTCAACTCCAAGCGCTATGACCTCGCCAAGGTCGGCCGCTACAAGATCAACAAGAAGCTCGGGGTCGACAGCGAGATCACCCAGGGCACGCTCACCGAGGACGACATCGTCGCCACCATCGAGTACATCGTCCGGCTGCACGCCGGCGAGGTGTCGATGCCCGGCGCCAACGGTGAGATCGTCGTCGAGACCGACGACATCGACCACTTCGGCAACCGCCGGCTCCGTACGGTGGGCGAGCTCATCCAGAACCAGGTCCGCCTGGGGCTGGCCCGCATGGAGCGCGTCGTCCGTGAGCGGATGACGACCCAGGACGTCGAGGCGATCACGCCGCAGACCCTGATCAACATCCGCCCGGTCGTGGCGTCGATCAAGGAGTTCTTCGGCACCTCCCAGCTGTCGCAGTTCATGGACCAGACCAACCCCCTCGCCGGCCTGACGCACAAGCGTCGTCTGTCCGCGCTGGGCCCCGGTGGTCTCTCCCGTGAGCGGGCCGGCTTCGAGGTCCGGGACGTTCACCCCTCGCACTACGGCCGGATGTGCCCGATCGAGACGCCGGAAGGACCGAACATCGGTCTGATCGGCTCGCTGGCCTCCTTCGGCCGGGTCAACTCCTTCGGTTTCGTCGAGACCCCGTACCGCAAGGTCGTCGAAGGCCGGGTCACCGACCAGGTCGAGTACCTGACCGCGGACGAGGAGGACCGGCACGTCATCGCCCAGGCGAACACGCCGATCGGCCCCGACGGAACGTTCCTCGAGTCGCGGGTGCTCGTCCGCAGGAAGGGCGGGGAGTTCGAGTCCCTGCGCGCCAACGAGGTCGACTACATGGACGTCTCGGCACGCCAGATGGTGTCCGTGGCGACCGCGATGATCCCGTTCCTGGAGCACGACGACGCCAACCGCGCGCTCATGGGCTCCAACATGCAGCGCCAGTCGGTGCCGCTGCTCAAGAGCGAGGCGCCGCTGGTCGGCACCGGCATGGAGTACCGTGCCGCGACCGACGCCGGCGACGTCATCACCGCCGAGAAGGCGGGCGTGGTCGAGGAGGTCTCCGCCGACTACGTCACGGTGATGAACGACGACGGCACCCGTACGACCTACCGCGTCGCCAAGTTCAAGCGCTCCAACCAGGGCACCTGCTTCAACCAGAAGCCGATCGTCGCGGAAGGCGACCGGATCGAGGTGAACCAGGTCGTCGCGGACGGTCCCTGCACCGACAACGGCGAGATGGCCCTGGGCAAGAACCTCCTCGTGGCGTTCATGCCGTGGGAGGGTCACAACTACGAGGACGCGATCATCCTCTCCCAGCGCCTGGTGCAGGACGACGTCCTGTCCTCGATCCACATCGAGGAGCACGAGGTCGACGCCCGCGACACCAAGCTGGGCCCCGAGGAGATCACCAGGGACATCCCGAACGTCTCCGAGGAGGTCCTGGCCGACCTCGACGAGCGCGGCATCATCCGCATCGGCGCCGAGGTCGTCCCCGGCGACATCCTCGTCGGCAAGGTCACACCCAAGGGTGAGACCGAGCTGACCCCCGAGGAGCGCCTGCTCCGCGCGATCTTCGGTGAGAAGGCCCGCGAGGTCCGTGACACCTCCCTGAAGGTGCCGCACGGCGAGCAGGGCAAGGTCATCGGCGTTCGCGTGTTCAGCCGCGAGGAGGGCGACGAGCTCCCCCCCGGCGTCAACGAGCTGGTCCGCGTCTACGTGGCCCAGAAGCGTAAGATCACCGACGGTGACAAGCTGGCCGGCCGTCACGGCAACAAGGGTGTCATCTCCAAGATCCTTCCGGTCGAGGACATGCCGTTCCTTGAGGACGGCACGGCGGTCGACATCATCCTCAACCCGCTGGGCGTGCCCGGCCGAATGAACGTCGGCCAGGTCCTGGAGACCCACCTGGGATGGATCGCGGCCAGAGGCTGGGACATCTCGGGCATCGAGGAGGCATGGGCCGAGCGGCTGCGCGACAAGGGCTTCGCAGAGGTCGACCCGCGCACCAACATGGCCACGCCGGTGTTCGACGGTGCCAACGAGGAAGAGATCATCGGCCTGCTCGACAACACCCTGGTCAACAGGGACGGCGGGCGCATGGTCGGCGCGAACGGAAAGGCCCAGCTGTTCGACGGCCGTTCCGGCGAGCCGTTCCCGCACCCGATCTCCGTCGGCTACATCTACATCCTGAAGCTGCTCCACCTGGTCGACGACAAGATCCACGCTCGTTCGACCGGCCCGTACTCCATGATCACCCAGCAGCCGCTCGGTGGTAAGGCCCAGTTCGGTGGCCAGCGTTTCGGTGAGATGGAGGTCTGGGCTCTGGAGGCGTACGGCGCCGCCTACGCGCTCCAGGAACTGCTCACCATCAAGTCCGACGACGTCCTCGGCCGGGTGAAGGTCTACGAGGCGATCGTCAAGGGCGAGAACATCCCCGAGCCGGGCATCCCGGAGTCGTTCAAGGTCCTCATCAAGGAAATGCAGTCGCTGTGCCTGAACGTCGAGGTGCTCTCCAGCGACGGCATGTCCATCGAGATGCGCGACACCGACGAAGACGTCTTCCGCGCCGCGGAAGAACTCGGCATCGACCTGTCCCGGCGTGAGCCGAGCAGCGTCGAAGAGGTCTGATCTAGAAGCTGAGGAGGGGATTACAAGTGCTCGACGTCAACTTCTTCGACGAGCTTCGGATCGGCCTCGCGACCGCCGACGACATCCGCCAGTGGTCGCACGGTGAGGTGAAGAAGCCCGAAACCATCAACTACCGGACGCTCAAGCCCGAGAAGGACGGACTCTTCTGCGAGAAGATCTTCGGTCCGACCCGCGACTGGGAGTGCTACTGCGGTAAGTACAAGCGCGTCCGCTTCAAGGGCATCATCTGTGAGCGCTGTGGCGTCGAGGTGACCCGCGCCAAGGTGCGTCGTGAGCGGATGGGCCACATCGAGCTGGCCGCGCCCGTCACGCACATCTGGTACTTCAAGGGTGTCCCGTCCCGTCTGGGATACCTGCTCGACCTGGCCCCGAAGGACCTCGAGAAGGTCATCTACTTCGCGGCCTACATGATCACGCACGTCGACAAGGAAATGCGCGAGCGTGACCTGCCGTCGCTGGAGGCGAAGATCTCCGTCGAGCGGCAGCACGTCGAGCAGCGCCGTGACGCCGACATCGAGGCTCGCCAGCGCAAGCTGGAGACCGACCTGGCCGAGCTTGAGGCCGCCGGCGCCAAGGGCGACCAGCGCCGCAAGGTGCGTGAGGGCGCCGAGCGTGAGATGCGGCAGCTGCGTGACCGGGCCCAGCGCGAGCTGGACCGGCTGGACGAGGTCTGGAGCCGCTTCAAGAACCTCAAGGTCCAGGACCTTGAGGGCGACGAGCTGCTCTACCGCGAGATGCGCGACCGCTTCGGCCGTTACTTCCGCGGTGGCATGGGCGCCCAGGCCATCCAGGAGCGTCTGACCAACTTCGACCTCGCCCTTGAGGCCGAGAACCTGCGCGAGACGATCCGCAGCGGCAAGGGCCAGAAGAAGGCCCGCGCGCTCAAGCGTCTCAAGGTCGTGTCGGCGTTCCTGAACACCCGCAACTCGCCCAACGGGATGGTCCTCGACTGCATCCCGGTCATCCCGCCGGACCTGCGCCCCATGGTGCAGCTCGACGGTGGCCGGTTCGCCACCTCGGACCTGAACGACCTGTACCGCCGTGTGATCAACCGGAACAACCGCCTCAAGCGGCTTCTCGACCTCGGTGCCCCCGAGATCATCGTGAACAACGAGAAGCGGATGCTCCAGGAGGCCGTCGACGCGCTGTTCGACAACGGCCGCCGTGGCCGCCCGGTCACCGGTCCGGGCAACCGCCCCCTGAAGTCCCTCAGCGACATGCTGAAGGGCAAGCAGGGCCGGTTCCGCCAGAACCTGCTGGGCAAGCGAGTCGACTACTCCGGCCGTTCGGTCATCGTCGTCGGCCCGCAGCTGAAGCTGCACCAGTGCGGTCTGCCCAAGCAGATGGCGCTGGAGCTCTTCAAGCCGTTCGTGATGAAGCGCCTGGTCGACCTGAACCACGCGCAGAACATCAAGTCGGCCAAGCGGATGGTCGAGCGTGCTCGCCCGGTCGTGTGGGACGTCCTCGAAGAGGTCATCACCGAGCACCCCGTGCTGCTCAACCGCGCGCCGACCCTGCACCGCCTGGGCATCCAGGCCTTCGAGCCGCAGCTGGTCGAGGGCAAGGCCATCCAGATCCACCCGCTCGTCTGCACCGCGTTCAACGCGGACTTCGACGGTGACCAGATGGCCGTGCACCTGCCGCTGTCCGCCGAGGCGCAGGCCGAGGCCCGCATCCTGATGCTGTCGACGAACAACATCCTGAAGCCGGCCGACGGCAAGCCCGTGACCATGCCCACCCAGGACATGATCATCGGTCTCTACTCGCTGACCACGCTCAAGGACGAGGACGAGAACGGCGTCGGCCGGGGACGGGTCTTCGGCTCGGTGTCGGAGGCGCTGATGGCCTTCGACCGCCGGGAGCTCGACATCCAGTCGCAGATCCAGATCCGGATGCGGGGAGACGTCCCGCCGCCCCGCGGCTGGGCGGGCCCCGAGGGCTGGGAGGCCGGTGACAGCTACCGCCTGGAGACCACTCTGGGCCGGTGCCTGTTCAACCAGACCCTGCCGGCGAACTACCCGTACGTGAACTCGCAGGTCGGCAAGAAGCAGCTGTCGGTCATCGTCAACGAGCTCGCCGAGAAGTACCCCAAGGTCGAGGTCGCGGCCGCGCTCGACGCCCTCAAGGACGCCGGTTTCTACTGGGCGACCAGGGCCGGTGTGACGATCTCCATCGAGGACGTCATCGCGCCGCCGAACAAGTCCGAGATCATGGAGACGTACGAGCGCAGGGCCGACAAGGTCCAGCGCGAGTACGAGCGTGGTCTGATCACGGACGAGGAGCGTCGTCAGGAGCTCATTGAGATCTGGACGCACGCGACCAGCGACGTGACCGACGACATGCAGAAGGCGTTCCCGAAGACCAACCCGGTCTGGATGATGGTCCAGTCGGGCGCCCGAGGAAACCTGATGCAGGTCCGGCAGATCTCCGGCATCCGTGGTCTGGTGTCCAACACCAAGGGTGAGACGATCCCGCGCCCGATCAAGGCCTCGTTCCGCGAGGGTCTGTCGGTGCTGGAGTACTTCATCTCCACCCACGGCCAGCGGAAGGGTCTGGCGGACACCGCGCTGCGGACCGCCGACTCGGGGTACCTGACCCGTCGTCTGGTGGACGTCGCGCAGGACGTCATCGTCCGCGAGATCGACTGCGGCACCGACCGCGCCGTCCCGCTGCACGTCGCCGACCGCGACGCTCAGGGCAACCTGGTCAAGGCGGAGAACGCCGAGAGCAACGTGCACGGCCGCATCCTCGCCGAGGACGTGGAGGTGGACGGCAAGATCATCGCGCCGGTGGGCGTCGACATCAACGACATCCACGTCACCGCCCTGGTCGAGGCCGGAGTGGAGACCGTCAGGACCCGCAGCGCCCTCGTCTGCGAGGCCAAGATCGGTGTCTGCGCCACCTGCTACGGCCGCTCGCTCGCGACCGGCAAGCTCGTGGACGTCGGCGAGGCGGTCGGCATCATCGCCGCCCAGTCGATCGGTGAGCCCGGCACCCAGCTGACGATGCGGACCTTCCACACCGGTGGTGTGGCGGGCGCCGACATCACCCACGGTCTGCCCCGTGTCCAGGAGCTTTTCGAGGCGCGCGTCCCCAAGGGCGTCGCCCCGATCAGCGAGGCCGAGGGCCGGGTCCGCGTCGACGAGACCGACAAGACCCGGAAGATCGTGATCGTCCCGGACGACGGTTCCGAGGAGGTCGCCTACCCGGTGTCGATGCGGTCGCGCATGCTGGTCTCCGACGGGCAGCGGGTCAAGGTCGGCCAGCAGCTGATCGCCGGTGCCGTCAACCCCAACGAGGTGCTGCGCATCCTCGGCCCCCGGGCCGTGCAGCTGCACCTCGTGGCGGAGGTCCAGCAGGTCTACCGCTCGCAGGGTGTGTCGATCCACGACAAGCACATCGAGATCATCGTGCGGCAGATGCTCAAGCGCGTGAACGTGCTGGAGTCCGGCGACGCCGACATGCTGCCCGGTGAGCTCGTCGAGCGGCCGCGCTTCGAGCGGATCAACCGCGAGTGCGTGGCGGAGGGCGGCACGCCGGCCTCCGGGCGTCCGGTGCTGATGGGTATCACCAAGGCCTCGCTCGCCACCGAGTCCTGGCTGTCCGCGGCGTCCTTCCAGGAGACGACCCGAGTGCTCACCGACGCGGCGATCCACGCCAAGTCGGACTCGCTGCTCGGCCTCAAGGAGAACGTCATCATCGGAAAGCTCATCCCGGCCGGTACCGGCATGCCGCAGTACCGCAACATCCGGGTCGAGCCCACCGAGGAGGCCAAGGCCGCGATGTACACGGTCGGCGGCTACGACGGCTCCGCGGCGGACTACACCTTCGGTTCGGGCTCCGGTGAGGCCGTGCCGCTGGAGGAGTACGACTTCGGTCAGTACAACCGCTAAGTGATCGCAGGCGGCGCCCGGTCCCCGGCAGGGGGCCGGGCGCCGCTGTCTTTCCACCGTGTTCACGTCCGTGACGGGTGGGTGTGGCCCTTTCTTGACCGGAATGTTGCGGCGAAAGCCGTACGTTAATGGGGAGAACGGCCGGAGAAGTGCTCTGCGACGGGTAAACTCAACGTGGACCCAGAAGCGGTCGGTCGGTAACCGGTCGTGGGAGTCATGACACGAATGCGGGCGCCCGCAGCGGCGCCCTGCGGGCGCGGCCGTTTTGACGTGTTGCGCTGGGCTGGGTAGTCTTGCCCTTCGTGCTCATGTCTTCATGGGCCCTCATGCGTGTGCGTCGACAGGTTCCCGGTGGGGAGTCGGCAGGGGCGCCGCATGGCCTCCTCCACCGGACCGGCCTTGACCGGGTTGTGGCGTGACAAGTGCGCGACACGCCCGACCGCGTGGGTCGGAGGGGATGAAAGAACCGCAGGTCATGACACCGGCAGTACCTGCAAAATGCACGACATTCGATTAACCGGCTAGCACGAACGGAGACGCGGTGCCCACGATTCAGCAGCTGGTCCGCAAGGGCCGCCAGGACAAGGTCACCAAGACCAAGACCCCGGCGCTCAAGGCCAGCCCTCAGCGACGCGGCACCTGCATGCGCGTTTACACCACGACCCCCAAGAAGCCGAACTCCGCGCTCCGCAAGGTCGCGCGTGTCCGGCTCACCAACGGTATCGAGGTCACGGCCTACATCCCCGGTGTCGGTCACAACCTTCAGGAGCACTCCATCGTGCTCGTCCGCGGTGGTCGTGTGAAGGACCTGCCGGGTGTTCGCTACAAGATCATCCGCGGTTCGCTCGACACCCAGGGTGTCCGTAACCGCAAGCAGGCCCGTAGCCGTTACGGCGCGAAGAAGGAGAAGTAAGAATGCCTCGCAAGGGTTCTCCTGGCCGTCGTCAGCTCATGGCTGACCCGGTTCACAACTCGCCCCTGGTCACCGCGCTTATCAACAAGGTGCTCCTGGACGGTAAGCGGTCCATCGCTCAGTCCATCGTGTACGGCGCCCTCGAAGGCGCCAAGGAGAAGACCGGTAACGACCCGGTCGTCACCCTGAAGCGCGCGCTGGACAACGTCAAGCCCACCCTTGAGGTCCGCAGCCGCCGTGTCGGTGGCGCGACCTACCAGGTCCCGGTCGAGGTGCGCGCCGCGCGCAGCACCACCCTGGCCCTGCGCTGGCTGGTGCAGTACTCCCGGGCCCGCCGCGAGAAGACCATGACCGAGCGCCTCATGAACGAACTGCTCGATGCCAGCAACGGCCTCGGCGCAAGCGTCAAGAAGCGTGAGGACACCCACAAGATGGCCGAGTCCAACAAGGCCTTCGCCCACTACCGCTGGTAACAGCGGCTTCGACGAGACGACGAGGACGCGAGAGAAGTGGCCACCACGACCGCTCTTGACCTGGCCAAGGTCCGCAACATCGGGATCATGGCTCACATCGACGCGGGCAAGACCACGACGACTGAGCGCATCCTGTTCTACACCGGTATCAACTACAAGATCGGTGAGGTCCACGAGGGCGCAGCCACGATGGACTGGATGGAGCAGGAGCAGGAGCGTGGTATCACCATCACCTCCGCTGCTACGACCTGCGAGTGGCTCGGCCACACGATCAACATCATCGACACGCCGGGTCACGTGGACTTCACGATCGAGGTGGAGCGCTCGCTCCGCGTCCTCGACGGTGCCGTCGCCGTGTTCGACGGCGTTGCAGGCGTCGAGCCCCAGTCCGAAACGGTGTGGCGTCAGGCCGACCGTTACGAAGTTCCCAGGATCTGCTTCGTCAACAAGCTGGACCGGGTCGGCGCGGAGTTCCACCGCTGCGTCGACATGATGATCAGCCGCCTGAACGCGACCCCCGCGGTTCTTCAGCTTCCCTGGGGCGTCGAGGCCGACTTCAAGGGCGTCATCGACCTGGTCAAGATGAAGGGTCTGCTCTGGAGCGCCGAGGCGGCCAAGGGCGAGATGTACGAGACCGTCGACATCCCGGCCGAGCACGCCGAGGCCGCTCGCGAGTGGCGTGACAAGCTGGTCGAGACGGTCGCCGAGAACGACGACGAGCTGATGGAGCTCTTCCTGGAGGGCGTCGAGCCCACCGAGGAGCAGCTGGTCGCGGCCATCCGCCGCGCGACGCTGAGCAGCGCCATCAACCCGGTCCTGACCGGCACCGCGTTCAAGAACAAGGGCATTCAGCCCCTGCTCGACGCGATCGTCGCCTACCTTCCCGCTCCGACCGACATCCCGGCCTTCAAGGGCCACGCGGTCGGCAAGGAAGACGAGGTCATCGAGCGCCACGCGGATGTGAACGAGCCGTTCTCCGCGCTGGCATTCAAGATCATGAGCGACCAGCACCTGGGCCGTCTCACCTACATCCGCATCTACTCGGGCACGCTCGAGACCGGCACCGCCGTGGTCAACTCGGTGAAGGGCCGTAAGGAGCGGATCGGCAAGATCTACCAGATGCACGCCAACAAGCGCGAGGAGCGCCCGTCGGCCGTCGCCGGTCAGATCGTCGCCGTCATGGGCCTGAAGGACACCACCACCGGTGACACCCTGGCCGACCCGGCTCACCCCGTGGTCCTGGAGTCGATGAACTTCCCGGCGCCGGTCATCAGCGTCGCCATCGAGCCCAAGACCAAGGGCGACCAGGAGAAGCTGGGCACCGCGATCCAGCGTCTGGCCGAGGAGGACCCGTCCTTCCAGGTCCGTCGTGACGAGGAGACCGGGCAGACGGTCATCTGGGGTATGGGCGAGCTCCACCTGGAGATCCTCGTCGACCGGATGCGCCGCGAGTTCAAGGTCGAGGCCAACATCGGCCGGCCTCAGGTGGCCTACCGGGAGACCATCCGCCGCAAGGTGGAGAAGGTCGACTACGTCCACAAGAAGCAGACCGGTGGTTCCGGCCAGTTCGCCAAGGTCATCATTGACATTGAGCCGCTGGGCGAGGGCAACGACGGTTACGAGTTCGCGAACAAGGTCTCCGGTGGCCGCATCCCGAGGGAGTACATCCCCTCGGTCGACGCGGGCGCCCAGGAGGCGGCCGAGTTCGGTGTTCTCGCCGGCTACCCCATGGTCGGGGTCAAGGTCACCCTGCAGGACGGTGCCTACCACGAGGTGGACTCGTCCGAAATGGCCTTCAAGATCGCCGGCTCGATGGCCTTCAAGGAGGCCGCGCGCAAGGCGGACGCCGTAATCCTGGAGCCGATGATGGCCGTCGAGGTCACCACGCCCGAGGACTACATGGGTGACGTCATCGGTGACCTCAACGGTCGCCGCGGGCAGATCCAGGCGATGGACGAGCGCTCCGGCGCCCGGATCGTCAAGGCGCTCGTGCCGCTCTCTGAGATGTTCGGCTACGTGGGAGACCTTCGTAGCAAGACGCAGGGACGCGCGAGCTACAGCATGCAGTTCGACTCCTACGCGGAAGTGCCCGCGCACATCGCCAAGGAGATCGTCGCGAAGGTGCGGGGCGAGTAAGTCCAGCACCCACTCTGGTTACGGGTAGCGAGGAGATCGCCGCCCCGCCACCGGAGGGGTGCAGGGCAAGTAAGTCCAGCACTCACTTTGGTTACGGGAGGCGAGGAGGCTCGCCACCCGTTGCCGGGGGTGCGGGGCGAGCAAGTCCAGCACTCACTTTGGTTACGGGAGGCGAGGAGGCTCGCCACCCGTTGCCGGGGGTGCGGGGCGAGAGCTTTCTCGCGGGCCGGTTCCGAGAGGGAGCGGCCTCCCCAAACCCGAATATGAAGACGCAAGTCACGTCAGAATCTCTAAGGAGAGAGCAGTGGCCAAGGCCAAGTTCGAGCGGACCAAGCCGCACGTAAACATCGGCACCATTGGGCACATCGACCACGGCAAGACCACTCTGACCGCGGCGATCACCAAGGTGCTCCACGAGCGTTTCCCGAACCTCAACGAGGCGACCCCGTTCGACAAGATCGACAAGGCGCCCGAGGAGAAGGCTCGTGGTATCACGATCTCCATCGCGCACGTCGAGTACCAGACCGAGAAGCGCCACTACGCCCACGTGGACTGCCCCGGTCACGCGGACTACGTGAAGAACATGATCACCGGTGCGGCTCAGATGGACGGTGCGATCCTCGTGGTCGCCGCCACCGACGGCCCGATGCCGCAGACGAAGGAGCACGTCCTCCTGGCCCGCCAGGTCGGCGTTCCCTACATCGTCGTGGCCCTCAACAAGTCCGACATGGTGGACGACGAGGAGATCCTGGAGCTCGTCGAGCTCGAGGTCCGTGAGCTTCTCTCGGCCCAGGAGTTCCCCGGCGACGACCTGCCGGTCGTCCGCGTCTCGGCGCTGAAGGCGCTTGAGGGCGACGCCAAGTGGGGCGACTCGATCATCGAGCTCATGACCGCGGTGGACGAGAACGTCCCCGAGCCGGTCCGTGAGACCGACAAGCCGTTCCTGATGCCGGTCGAGGACGTCTTCTCGATCACCGGTCGCGGCACGGTCGTCACCGGCCGTATCGAGCGTGGCATCGTCAAGGTCAGCGAGACCGTCGACATCATCGGCATCAAGGAGACCAAGACCACCACCACGGTCACCGGTGTCGAGATGTTCCGCAAGCTCCTCGACGAGGGCCAGGCGGGTGACAACGTCGGTCTGCTCCTGCGCGGCATCAAGCGCGAGGACGTCGAGCGCGGCCAGTGCATCATCAAGCCGGGCACGACCACCCCGCACACCGAGTTCGAGGCCCAGGTCTACATCCTGAGCAAGGACGAGGGCGGCCGCCACACGCCGTTCTTCAACAACTACCGCCCGCAGTTCTACTTCCGTACGACTGACGTGACCGGCGTGGTGAACCTCCCCGAGGGCACCGAGATGGTCATGCCGGGCGACAACACCGAGATGAACGTCGCGCTCATCCAGCCCATCGCGATGGAGGACGGTCTCAAGTTCGCCATCCGTGAGGGTGGCCGCACCGTCGGTGCGGGTCGAGTGACCAAGATCATCAAGTAGTACGATCGCGGAGTGGCGGTCGGCCCTCAACGCAGGGCCGGCCGCTTCCCCACGAGGGGCTCGCGCCGCAGGGCGCGAACCCTGGCAGGGACCCCACGAACCGTGATCTCGCAGTTGGTTCGGCCGAACGATGACCGAAGTAACTGCCAGATCACGGAAGAAAGCGCGGACTCACAGCGTCTGCTACGTGGGGCGTGTGCGGAGAGCGTCGCCCCAGGGCGAAGTGGGCTCCGCACAACGTGGAGGGGACGTCCGAGACGGACCCGGCCATGACACAGCGGCAACAGGCCGCACGTAACTTTTTCAGACGACAGTGAAGGACACCGAGGCCATTATGGCGGGACAGAAGATCCGCATTCGGCTCAAGGCCTATGACCACGAGGTCATCGACGTCTCGGCCAAGAAGATCGTCGAGACGGTGACAAGGACTGGCGCCAAGGTCGCGGGCCCGGTGCCGCTGCCGACCGAGAAGAACGTGTACTGCGTCATCCGCTCGCCGCACAAGTACAAGGACAGTCGCGAGCACTTTGAGATGCGCACGCACAAGCGGCTGATTGACATCATCGACCCGACGCCGAAGACGGTCGACTCGCTCATGCGACTCGACCTTCCCGCCGGCGTTGACATCTCGATCAAGCTCTGAGGGAACGCACTGACATGGCTAAGCAGATCAAGGGCGTCCTGGGCAAGAAGCTCGGCATGACCCAGGTCTTCGACGCGGACAACCGGATGGTCCCGGTGACCGTCGTCGAGGCTGGTCCGTGCGTCGTGACCCGCGTCCGCACCGCTGAGAAGGACGGCTACACCGCCGTTCAGCTGGGCTTCGGGCAGGTCGACCCGCGGAAGGTCAACAAGCCGCTCGGCGACTACCTGCGCAAGCACGACATCACCCCGCGCCGTTACTTCGCGGAGATCCGCACTGACGACGTGAGCGAGTACACCCTGGGCCAGGAGCTCTCGGCCGACACCTTCGAGGCCGGCCAGTACGTCGACGTGACGGGCAAGAGCAAGGGCAAGGGTTACGCGGGTGTCATGAAGCGGCACGGCTTCAAGGGCCTGGGCGCCTCGCACGGTACGCAGCGCAAGCACCGCTCGCCGGGTTCCATCGGTGGCTGCGCCACCCCGGGCCGCGTCTTCAAGGGCGTGCGCATGGCTGGCCGGATGGGCAACGCCCGCACGACCATCCAGAGCCTCAAGGTCCACGCCGTGGACGCCGAGAAGGGCCTCATCCTGATCAAGGGTGCGATCCCCGGCGCCAACGGCAGCCTGGTTCTGGTCCGCACCGCTGCCAAGAAGGGGGCTGCCAAGTGAGCACCATTGACGTCCTCGACGCGAGCGGCGACAAGGCCGGGACCGTCGATCTGCCGGAGGACATCTTCGGCACGAAGGTCAACATCCCGCTGATCCACCAGGTCGTCGTGGCCCAGCTCGCCGCTCGCCGGCAGGGCACCCACAAGGCCAAGACCCGCGGTGAGGTCAGTGGCGGCGGCAAGAAGCCGTACCGCCAGAAGGGTACGGGCCGCGCCCGCCAGGGTTCGACCCGCGCTCCGCAGTTCACCGGCGGCGGCACCGTCCACGGTCCGGTTCCGCGGGACTACTCGCAGAAGACTCCCAAGAAGATGAAGGCCGCCGCCCTGCGCGGGGCCCTGTCCGACAGGGCGACCGGGGGCCGCGTTCACGTGGTCAGCGGTCTGGTCGCGGGGGAGACCCCGAAGACCAAGGCGGCTCTCGAGTCGCTTCGCAAGATCACCGAGGCGCGTAGCGTCCTGGTAGTCGTCGACGAGGGTGACGAGCTCAGCTGGCTGAGCCTGCGCAACGCTCCCGAGGTCCACCTGCTGGACGCCGGGCAGCTCAACACCTACGACGTGCTCTGCCACGACGACGTCGTTTTCACTCAGGCGGCGTACGACCAGGTCGTCGCGCGCCTGAGCAAGAGCGGGAAGGAAGACGCCTGATGGAGAAGATCGCCGACCCGCGCGACATCATCATCAAGCCGGTTGTCTCCGAGAAGAGCTACGGCCTGATCGACGAGCACAACAAGTACACGTTCCTGGTGCGGAAGACGGCCAACAAGACGCAGGTCAAGATCGCTGTTGAGAAGATCTTCGGCGTCAAGGTGGCCAGCGTCAACACCATCAACCGCCAGGGCAAGCGTAAGCGGACCAGATTCGGCTACGGCCAGCGTCCGGCTACCAAGCGAGCGATCGTCAGCCTGGTCGAAGGCGACCGGATTGACATCTTCGGCCAGATCGGCTGACGCGCTCGCTCAGTAAGTACAGGGAGAAAGCCCCTCACCACCAGGTGAGGGGCGTTCGACCGGATTAACCGACGAAGGATGAACGAAAAAGATGGGCATCCGTAAACTCAAGCCGACGACCCCGGGTCGCCGCGGCGCCAGCGTCTCGGACTTTGCCGAGATCACGCGCAGCACGCCCGAGAAGTCGCTGCTTGCACCCCTGCACAGCAAGGGTGGCCGTAACGTCCACGGCCGTGTCACCACCCGTCACCAGGGCGGTGGCCACAAGCGCGCCTACCGGATCATCGATTTCCGGCGTCACGACAAGGACGGGATCCCGGCCAAGGTCGCTCACATCGAGTACGACCCGAACCGCACCTCCCGTATCGCGCTGCTGCACTACGCCGACGGGGAGAAGCGCTACATCCTCTGCCCGACCGGCCTCAAGCAGGGCGACAAGATCGAGAACGGCCCCACGGCCGACATCAAGCCGGGCAACTGCCTCCCGCTGCGCAACATCCCGACCGGTACCTTCATCCACGCGGTGGAGCTCCGTCCGGGCGGTGGCGCCAAGCTGGGCCGGTCCGCCGGCGCGCAGATTCAGCTCCTCGCCAAGGAGGGCCAGTACGCCACGCTGCGTATGCCCTCCGGTGAGATGCGCCAGGTCGACGTTCGCTGCCGGGCCTCCATCGGCCAGGTCGGCAACGCCGAGCAGGCCAACATCAACTGGGGTAAGGCCGGACGTATGCGGTGGAAGGGCAAGCGCCCCACCGTCCGCGGCGTCGCGATGAACCCGGTCGACCACCCGCACGGTGGTGGTGAGGGTAAGACCTCCGGCGGTCGTCACCCCGTCAACCCCAAGGGCAAGCCCGAGGGTCGTACTCGTGCGGCGAACAAGGCCAGCGACCGGCTGATCATCCGCCGTCGTACCAAGCGGAAGAAGCGGTAGGAGCAGCCAAAATGCCACGTAGCCTCAAGAAGGGTCCCTTCGTGGACGACCACCTTCAGAAGAAGGTGGATGCCCAGAACGAGAAGGGCACCAAGAACGTCATCAAGACGTGGTCGCGGCGCTCCATGATCGTGCCCGACATGCTCGGTCACACGATCGCCGTTCACGACGGCCGCAAGCACGTCCCGGTGTTCGTCACCGAGTCGATGATCGGCCACAAGCTGGGTGAGTTCGCGCCGACGCGGACCTTCCGCAGCCATGTCAAGGAAGACCGCCGCAGCCGGCGATAAGCGCCTCAGGAAGAGGACGTCGAGCCGGGAACGATCGGAAGCGATCGTCGCAGAGTGAGACGGACTCGACCAAAACGAAGGGTAAGAGGAGTAAGCGATGGAAGCCAGGGCTCAGGCGCGGTTCGCGCGCCACACGCCCATGAAGGCCCGCCGTGTGGTGGACCTCATTCGCGGGCTGCCCGCTTCGGAGGCGCAGGCCGTGCTGCAGTTCGCTCCCCAGTCGGCGAGCGAGACCGTGTACAAGGTGCTGTCGAGCGCCATTGCCAACGCGGAGCACAACTTCAAGCTCGACCGTGACACGCTCTTCGTGAGCCGTGCCTGGGTCGACGAGGGCCCGACGCTGAAGCGGTTTCGTCCCCGTGCTCAGGGTCGTGCCTATCGGATCAACAAGCGGACCAGCCACATCACCGTGATCGTGGAGTCCCGCGAGCCGAAGGGGAGGACCCGCTAGTGGGTCAGAAGGTTAACCCGCACGGGTTCCGCCTCGGCATCACGACCGACTTCAAGAGCCGGTGGTATGCCGACAAGCTCTACAAGTCGTACGTTGCCGAGGATGTGGCGATCCGCCGCATGCTCAAGAAGGGCATGGAGCGGGCCGGCATCTCCAAGGTGGAGATCGAGCGGACCACCGACCGGGTTCAGGTCGACATTCACACCGCCCGTCCGGGCATCGTCATCGGCCGCCGCGGCGCCGAGGCGGACCGGATTCGCGGTGACCTCGAGAAGCTGACCAAGAAGCAGGTCCAGCTGAACATTCTTGAGGTCAAGAACCCTGAGATCGACGCTCAGCTCGTCGCCCAGGGTGTGGCCGAGCAGCTGTCCAGCCGTGTCTCGTTCCGCCGTGCCATGCGCAAGGCGATGCAGTCGGCGATGAAGAGCGGCGCCAAGGGCATCCGGGTGCAGTGCTCCGGTCGTCTCGGCGGCGCTGAGATGTCCCGTTCGGAGTTCTACCGCGAGGGCCGCGTGCCCCTGCACACCCTCCGCGCGGACATCGACTACGGCCTGTACGAGGCCCGTACCACCTTCGGCCGTATCGGCGTGAAGGTGTGGATCTACAAGGGTGAGGCTCCGACCAGCCGCGCCGAGCGCGAGGCGGCTGCCGCCGGTGCTCGTGCGGGCCAGCGTCGTGACCGCGACGACCGTCGTGGCCCCGGTGCCGGTGGCGGCGACCGTCCCCGTCGTGGTGCCGGTGGCGCCCGTCGTGGTGCCGGTGCCGGCCGTGGCGACCGCGCCCCCAGGAACGAGGCGGCCTCCCAGGCTGCCCCCGAGACCGGCCCGGCTGCGCAGCCGGGTGCTGAAGGGAGCTGACCATGCTGATCCCGCGCAGGGTCAAGCACCGTAAGCAGCACCGGCCCGACCGTCACGGCGCTGCCAAGGGCGGCACCAGGGTCGTGTTCGGCGAGTTCGGCATTCAGGCGATTGAGCACTCCTACGTGACCAACCGCCAGATCGAGTCGGCTCGTATCGCGATGACCCGTCACATCAAGCGTGGTGGAAAGGTCTGGATCAACATCTATCCGGACCGTCCTCTCACCAAGAAGCCCGCCGAGACCCGCATGGGTTCCGGTAAGGGTTCGCCGGAGTGGTGGATCGCCAACGTCAAGCCCGGTCGCATCATGTTCGAGCTGTCGGGTGTCGCCGAGCCGGTGGCTCGCGAAGCCCTGCGTCGTGCGATGCACAAGCTGCCGATGAAGTGCCGGTTCGTCAAGCGTGAAGTGGGTGAGGCGTGATGGCTAAGGGCCTGACCGCCGGTGAGCTGCGGGTGGAAGACCAGGACACTCTGGTCACGAAGCTGAAGGAAGCCAAGGAGGAGCTGTTCAACCTCCGCTTCCAGGCTGCGACCGGCCAGTTGGAGAGCCACGGGCGGCTGCGTGCCGTTCGCCGCGAGATCGCCCGTATCTACACGGTGATGCGCGAGCGGGAGCTCGGAATCGTCACGGTAGAGAAGGAGTCGATTGATGGCTGAGGCCACGGAAACCACGACCGAGACGCGGAACTACCGCAAGACCCGTGAGGGTCTGGTCGTCAGCGACAAGATGGACAAGACTGTCGTGGTCGCTGTCGAGGACCGCGTCAAGCACCCCCTGTACGGCAAGGTCATCCGCAGGACGACCAAGTACAAGGCGCACGACGAGGCCAACAGCTGTGGTGTCGGCGACCGAGTCCTCCTGATGGAGACCCGGCCGCTCTCCGCCAGCAAGCGTTGGCGGGTCATCGAGATCCTCGAGAAGGCCAAGTAAGTCAACGCGCCTCGTGGGGGGTGACACCGTCACCCCCCATGACGGCGTCCAAGGGGGCGAAGCGATCTTCGCCCCGCCTGCGTCGGCGGTCCGTCAGGGACTGTCGCCGGGGGAAAAAGACCCAGCAGGTTCCGCAAGGCTCACCCACGGGTGAGAACCAGCGAGACAAACAGGAGTACAAGTGATCCAGCAGGAGTCGCGGCTCAAGGTCGCCGACAACACCGGTGCGAAGGAAGTCCTTTGCATCCGTGTGCTCGGTGGCTCGGGCCGGCGCTACGCGGGAATCGGCGACATCATCGTCGCCACTGTCAAGGACGCCATTCCCGGCGGCACCGTGAAGAAGGGCGATGTGGTCAAGGCCGTCATCGTCCGCACTGTCAAGGAGCGCCGCCGGCCCGACGGCTCCTACATCCGCTTCGACGAGAACGCCGCCGTCATCATCAAGGACAGCGGTGACCCCCGGGGCACCCGCATCTTCGGTCCCGTTGGACGTGAGCTGCGTGACAAGAAGTTCATGCGGATCATCTCGCTCGCGCCGGAGGTGTTGTAATGCCGAAGCTGCATGTGAAGAAGGGTGACCTCGTACTGGTCATCGCCGGCAAGGACAAGGGTGCCAAGGGCCGCGTGATCGCCGCCCACCCGCGCGACGAGCGCGTGGTGGTCGAGGGCGTCAACATGGTCAAGAAGCACTCCAAGGAGACCAACCAGGGTCCGCGTGGCGCCAAGACCGGCGGCGTGCAGACCATGGAGGCTCCCATCCACGTGAGCAACGTCAAGAAGCTCAAGGATGACGACAAGCCCGCCAAGAAGGAGTCGGCCAAGGCTGCTTCCGAGGAGACGGGTGAGGACAACTGATGACCGCGAACACTGAAGAGCGGACCCTCCCGCGCCTCAAGCAGCGCTACCGCGAAGAGATCATCGCGAAGCTGAACGAGCAGTTCGGGTTCGAGAACATCATGCTGGTGCCCACCATCACCAAGATCAAGGTGAACATGGGCGTCGGCGAGGCCGCGCGTGACTCGAAGCTCATCGAAGGCGCCGTCCGCGACCTCACCGTGATCACCGGCCAGAAGCCGGCGGTCGTCCGCGCCCGCAAGTCCATCGCCCAGTTCAAGCTGCGCGAGGGCATGCCGATCGGCGCGCACGTCACGCTCCGTGGCGACCGCATGTGGGAGTTCCTCGACCGGCTGCTCTCGCTGGCGCTGCCCCGCATCCGTGACTTCCGCGGCCTGTCGCCCAAGCAGTTCGACGGCAACGGGAACTACACCTTCGGTCTCACCGAGCAGGTCATGTTCCACGAGATCGACCAGGACAAGGTCGACCGCCAGCGTGGTATGGACATCACGGTCGTGACCACCGCTAAGACCGACGACCAGGGCCGGGCGCTGCTGAAGCACCTCGGCTTCCCCTTCAAGGAGGCCTGATCATGGCGAAGACGTCGCTCAAGGTCAAGGCTGCTCGCAAGGCCAAGTTCGAGGTCCGGGCGTACACTCGGTGCTCGCGCTGTGGTCGTCCCCGCGCCGTCTACCGGAAGTTCGGCCTGTGCCGCATCTGCTTCCGTGAGATGGCGCACCGGGGCGAGCTGCCCGGCATCACCAAGTCGAGCTGGTAGCCGTCCGCGCGGTCCCATGACCATCACGGGCCCGCGCGGGGCACCGGCCACACATAGAAGTTCGTATTCACCGGGCGCTGACTACAAGCGCCCATGACCGCACCGAAGGTCCCCTGTGGAAACCGCGGTGAGGAAGGCCACCGGCCATGACGATGACCGACCCGATCGCAGACATGCTGACGCGTCTGCGAAACGCGAACTCGGCGTACCACGACAGCGTGGCGATGCCGTACTCGAAGATCAAGGCGCACATCGCCGAGATCCTCCAGCAGGAGGGTTACATCCAGTCCTGGGGCGTCGAAGACGCCAAGGTCGGAAAGAACCTCGTGGTGGAGCTGAAGTTCGGGCCGAGCCGTGAGCGGTCGCTCGCGGGCCTGCGACGGGTTTCCAAGCCCGGCCTGCGGGTTTATGCAAAGAAGGACAACCTGCCCCGAGTCCTGGGCGGACTGGGCGTCGCGATCATCTCGACGTCCGGCGGTCTCATGACGGACAAGCAGGCCGGCAAGCGTGGAGTGGGCGGGGAAGTCCTCGCCTTCGTTTGGTAGAGGGGAGAACGAACAGCATGTCAAGAATCGGACGGCTGCCCATCCCCGTACCGAACGGAGTGGACGTCGCCATCGACGGCCGGGACGTCACGGTCAAGGGCCCCAAGGGCACGCTTTCGCTTACGGTCGCGGAACCCATCGCGATCGCCAAGGGTGAGGACGGAAATCTCTCCGTCACCCGCCCCAACGACGAGAACAAGATCCGTGCGCTGCACGGCCTGTCCCGCACCCTGGTCGCCAACATGGTGACCGGTGTGACCCAGGGGTACTCGAAGTCCCTGGAGATCGTGGGCGTCGGTTACCGCGTGCAGGCCAAGAGCCCGACTCAGCTTGAGTTCGCTCTCGGCTTCAGCCACCCGGTGATCGTCAACGCTCCCGAGGGTGTCACCTTCCGCGTCGAGAAGCCGACGCTGTTCCACGTGGACGGCATCGACAAGCAGAAGGTCGGCGAGATCGCCGCGAACATCCGCAAGCTGCGCAAGCCCGACCCGTACAAGGGCAAGGGCGTGCGCTACCAGGGTGAAGTTATCCGCCGCAAGGTCGGAAAGGCTGGTAAGTAGGCATGGCTGGCAAGACTGCGTTCGGCAAGCACACGGCCGCCCGCGCCGTCTCGCGGGCCCGCCGCCACGGCCGAGTCCGCAAGAAGGTTGTCGGTACGGCCACGCGTCCGCGTCTGGTCGTCAACCGCTCCACGAGGCACCTCTTCGTGCAGATCGTCGACGACGCCCAGGGCCACACGCTGGTGAGCGCCTCCACCATGGACGCCTCCCTGCGCTCGGCCGAGGGCGCCAAGACCGACAAGGCCAAGCAGGTCGGCGAGCTTCTCGCTCAGCGGGCCAAGGCAGCCGGGATCACCGCGGTCGTGTTCGACCGGGGTGGCAACCGCTACGCGGGCCGCATCGCGGCTCTCGCGGACAGCGCCCGCGAAGGTGGACTGGAGTTCTGATGACTCCTTTCACCAGTGCGCAACCGATGGCCCGTCTTACGAATGAGAAGAGGAACCACTAATGGCTGGAGCTCCGCGTCGCGGTGGCGCCGCCGGTGGCGAGCGGCGTGACGGTCGTCGTGACGACCGCCGCGGTGGCAACGCTGACAAGGGCGTCTCGTACATCGAGCGCGTTGTGAAGATCAACCGAGTGGCCAAGGTCGTGAAGGGTGGTCGTCGCTTCAGCTTCACCGCCCTCGTCATCGTCGGTGACGGCAACGGCATGGTCGGTGTCGGCTACGGCAAGGCCAAGGAAGTGCCCGCGGCGATCGCCAAGGGTGTCGAAGAGGCCAAGAAGCACTTCTTCAAGGTGCCCCGTATCCAGGGCACCATCCCGCACATCGTGCAGGGCGAAGAGGCCGCCGGCGTCGTCTTCCTGCGTCCGGCGTCGCCCGGTACCGGTGTCATCGCCGGTGGCCCGGTGCGCGCCGTGTTGGAGTGCGCGGGCATCCACGACGTGCTGTCCAAGTCGCTCGGCTCGGACAACCCGATCAACATCGTGCACGCCACCGTGGCCGCTCTGAAGGGCCTCAGCCGCCCCGAGGAGATCGCGGCCCGCCGTGGCCTGCCGATCGAGGACGTCGCCCCCAAGGCGATGCTCAAGGCTCGCGCCGAGGGTCTCGCGGAGGCCGCGGCGGCGAAGGCGGTGAGCTAGCCCATGGCACGCCTGAAGATTACCCAGGTCCGCTCGAAGATCGGTGGCAAGCAGAAGCAGCGTGACTCGCTGCGCTCGCTCGGTCTTAAGCGAATCGGCGACGTCGTCGTCAAGGAGGACCGCCCGGAGATCCGCGGCATGGTCTCCGTGGTGACGCACCTCGTCACCGTGGAAGAGGTCGACTAGACATGGCAGAGAACACTCCGCTCCGCATCCACCACCTGCGTCCGGCCCCCGGCGCCAACAAGTCGAAGGTCCGCAAGGGCCGCGGCGAGGCGTCCAAGGGCAAGACCGCGGGTCGCGGAACCAAGGGCACGAGGGCCAGGAACACTGTCCCGCTCGGCTTCGAGGGTGGTCAGGTTCCGCTGCAGCGGCGCCTGCCCAAGTTCAAGGGCTTCTCCAACGCCCTGTTCAAGACGACCTACCAGGTCGTCAACCTTGACAGGCTCGGCGAGCTGTTCCCCGACGGTGGCGACGTCACCGTGGAGGCGCTGGTCGCCAAGGGCGCGGTTCGCAAGAACCAGCTCGTCAAGGTTCTGGGAACCGGTGACATCTCCGTGGCGTTGAACGTGGAGGCGCACGCCTTCTCCGCCAGTGCCAAGGAGAAGATCGCTGCCGCCGGAGGCTCCGTCTCCGAGCTGTAGGTGTCATCATCACGCGGCGCGGGGGCTCGTAATGGGCTCCCGCGCCCGTAGTGCGTTAGAGTTCGCTGGACAGTGGGCCTCGACTCATTTCCTTGGGCTCATTGACTGGATATGGCAAAGATGGAACACCCCCGCACCATCGCTGACCGACCTCGCCTTTCAGGCGCGCAGGAGGGACCGTGCTGACCGCATTTACCCGAGCGTTCCGTACGCCGGACCTGCGTAAGAAGCTGCTCTTCACCTTGGGCATCATTGCGCTGTTCCGACTTGGGTCGGTCCTGCCGACTCCGGGTGTGCATACCGAGAACATCAGCCGTTGTCTCACCCAGGCGCAGGCGGGGGACGCGGGCAACATCTACGGAATGGTGCAGCTGTTCAGCGGCGGCGCCCTCCTGAAACTTTCAGTGTTCGCCCTCGGCATCATGCCGTACATCACCGCGAGCATCATTCTTCAGCTGCTCGTCGTGGTCATTCCGCGCCTGGAGGCCCTCAAGAAGGAGGGGCAGGCCGGACAGACCAAGATCACGCAGTACACGCGTTACCTGACGGTCGGGCTTGCCATCCTGCAGTCGACCGCCTTCGTGGCCCTGGCCCGCGGCGGCCAGCTGTTCCCGCAGTGCCGCGAAGAGATCCTCCTCGACAAGGACAACGTCTTCGCCATCGTCACGATGGTGCTGACCATGACCGCCGGCACCGCCGTCGTCATGTGGCTGGGCGAGCTCGTCACCGACCGCGGCATCGGCAACGGCATGTCCATCCTGATCTTCACTCAGGTCATCGCCGTCTTCCCGTCCGAGCTGCTGAACATCGCCAGGCAGAAGGGCGGCTTCGTCTTCGCCGTGGTCATCGTCGTCGGTATCGCGATGATCGCCCTGGTCGTGATGGTCGAGCAGGCCCAGCGCCGGATCCCGGTGCAGTACGCCAAGCGCATGGTCGGCCGCCGGATGTACGGCGGGACGTCGACCTACATCCCGCTGAAGGTCAACCAGGCCGGCATCATCCCGGTCATCTTCGCCTCCTCGCTGCTCTACCTTCCGCAGCTGATCACGACGCTCTTCACGAACAGCCAGGAAGAGCCGAACAAGATCATCCAGTGGATCTCGCAGGAGTTCGGCGGCGGAGGGACCACCCCGACGTACATGATCACTTTCTTCCTGCTTATCGTGTTCTTCACGTACTTCTACGTGTCGATTACCTTCAACCCCGTTGAAGTCGCCGACAACATGAAGAAGTACGGTGGTTTCATCCCGGGCATCCGCCCGGGGCGCCCGACGGCTGAGTACTTGAACTATGTGCTCACGCGACTCACCGCTCCTGGCGCGCTGTATCTGGGCCTGATCTCCATGGTGCCGATCGTCGCGCTGGCGCTCGTCGGTGCGAGTCAGAACTTCCCGTTCGGAGGGACGAGCATTCTGATCATGGTTGGTGTCGGCCTTGACACCGTGAAGCAGATCGAAAGCCAGCTGCAGCAGCGCAACTATGAAGGCTTCCTGAAATAGTGCGCCTCGTCCTGGTCGGGCCCCCCGGAGCGGGTAAGGGGACACAGGCCCAGTTCATTGCGTCGAACCTGTCGATCCCGAAGATTTCGACAGGTGACATCTTCCGTGCCAACGTCTCGGGTGGTACGGAGCTCGGCAAGCTTGCCAAGGAATACATGGACCGCGGCGACCTCGTGCCTGACGAGGTCACCATCGCGATGGTCCGTGACCGCCTCGCTGAGAAAGACGCGCAGGACGGTTTCCTGCTCGACGGCTTCCCCAGGAACGTGCCCCAGGCCGAGATCCTGAAGAAGATCCTCGCCGAGTTCGGATCCGGTCTGGACATCGTTCTGGAGCTCGTGGTCGACGACGAGGAGGTCGTTCGCAGGCTCGCCGGGCGCCGCACCTGTAGCCAGTGCGGTCGTATCTGGCACGTCGACTTCGACGACAAGAAGGACGACATCTGCGACGCCTGTGACGGCCGGCTGTACCAGCGCGACGACGACAAGGAGGAGACCGTCAGGCACCGCCTGGAGGTCTATCAGGAGCAGACCGCCCCCCTGGTCTCCTTCTACGCGGACGAGGGCATCCTTGTCGGAGTCGACGCCACCGGTCCGGTGGAAGAGATCACTCAGCGCGCTATGGAGGCCCTGAGCCCCTTCGTCGGCTAGCGAAGCGATATCTACCTTGCACGCCACCCATGGCTTCTCATGGGTGGCGTGCTGTCATTTAGGGCAGAATCTGGGGAATTGGGCTCCCGGACCGCCCGTTGAACCACCCCAGGGGGTGCGCACGTGTTCAAGAAGAACAAGCACGGAATTCAGCTGAAGACGCCCGAACAACTGGAGAAGATGCGGGCGGCGGGCCTGGTGGTCGGTCGTACCCTGCAGTTGCTGCGGGAGAGCGTCCAGCCGGGCATGACGCCCCTGGACCTCGACGCGATCGCGGAGAAGGCCATCAGAGGCGAGGGGGCGATCCCCTCCTTCAAGGGTTACCAGGGCTTCCCGGCGACCATCTGCGCGTCGGTCAACCACGAGGTGGTCCACGGCATCCCGAGCGACCGCAGGGCGCTGCGGGAGGGCGACGTCATTTCGATCGACTGCGGTGCCATCCTGGACGGCTGGCACGGCGACTCGGCCATCACGGTCGGCATCGGTGAGGTGGACCCCAAGCTGACCGAGCTGATGCGGATCACCGAGGAGGCCATGTGGCGGGGCATCGCCGCGCTCACCGTGGGTCGCCACCTGTCCGATATCGGTCACGAAGTGGAGAAGTACGTCCGCTCCCAGGGGCGCTACGGCATCCCGCAGGAGTACGGCGGGCATGGCATCGGCACCGAGATGCACATGGACCCGTGGGTGGCCAACCACGGCAAACCGGGCCGTGGCCCGCGTTTCGAACCGGGTATGTGCTTCGCCGTCGAGCCCATGGTCAACCTGGGGACGGACCGGACCAAGGTGCTGGCCGACGACTGGACCGTGGTCACGATCGACGGTAAAGCCTCGGCACACTTCGAACACAGCGTCGCCGTGACACATAATGGACCTTGGGTACTGACCGCCCTTGACGGGGGTAAAGAGCGGCTTGTCGACTTGTTGGGAGACGCGGGCTAGATCAGGCTCGCCGGTGAGCGGATGTGGTTGATATGGCGGCTGGTCCAGGTATGCGAGCTTCCGACGGGGACCGCGACAAGGTCGCCTCGGTCCTGCGGGAGCACTACGCGCAGGGCCGCCTGACCACCGAGGAGTTCGACGAGCGCCTCGAACAGCTCTACAGCAGCAAGACGTACGGCGAGCTCGCCGTCCTCACCTCCGACCTTCCCGACGTCGACCTGCGCCGGCTTCCAGAGACCCCCTCCCGCGCCCCTGAGCGCGCCAAGGAGGGCAAGCAGGACAAGGCGCAGAACAAGGGTCTGGCGGCCGCCTGGGCCGCCTGGGCGACGGCCAGCGGCGTCAACTGGATGATCTGGCTCATCATCGGAGTGACCAGCGGCCTCGACTTCCCCTACCCGTGGCCGCTCTGGGTCATGGGCCCGTGGGGTGTGGTGTTGCTGGTGACGACCGTCCTCACCGGGCTGGGCGGGGACAAGAAGTCCACCTGAGTGGTGGGGAGGGTGTGGATTCCAGTGCCGGGTCATCGGGACCTGCCCATGGCGCGAGCCGCCGCGGGACGTCGGGCGGATTCCCTCGAACGGCCTCGATAGGGGCGGTCGTCCGAGGGGATCCGGTCTGACCGGGCCGTAGGAGTGCTGGCCTGACCAGGCTGGACATGCCACAATGAGGCCACGAGCATTCGCGCGTCGAACCGTGCCGTCCATCCCTGAAGGGATCTGCGGTATCCTTTGTAGCGGTTGTGTCAAGGTGCCGGCCGTGTGTTTCGCATTTCCTCGCCCGGTGCCGTACACTCCTTCTTCGGTTCACTATGACCATTGCGCGTCGGCGGTGTCGCAACCGCCGCTCTCATCGAAGCGCTGGGTCGCGGCTGCTTAGTGTTCCGAAGCCTCAGACGACCGATCAGTGAAACGCGAGGGACATGGCCAAGAAAGACGGCGCCATCGAGATCGAGGGCACTGTGGTTGAGTCGCTCCCGAACGCGATGTTCAGGGTGCAACTCGATAACGGCCATAAGGTCCTGGCCCACATCAGCGGGCGGATGCGGATGCACTACATCCGGATCCTTCCTGACGACAGGGTTGTCGTCGAACTGAGCCCCTACGACCTCAGTCGTGGGCGGATCGTCTACCGATACAAGTAAGCGTCTGAGGGACGAATAGGACTATGAAGGTCAAGCCGAGCGTCAAGAAGATCTGTGACAAGTGCAAGGTGATTCGCCGGCACGGTCGCGTCATGGTGATCTGCGACAACCTGCGCCACAAGCAGCGCCAGGGCTAGTCGTTCCAACAGGCCCCACGAGAGTCCGTTCCCAAGAGGCGGGCTCGACCCATGTGGGGCTTCCAAGGTAATCGCGTTTCACACCTGCGCAGGCGGCTCGCGCCGTACCCCGCAGGAGACCCCCGGTCGGAGGCCGGGGCCCTCACCCCGGGCATGGGGAGGGGAAGTGAGGCGTAGGACCTCCGCCACAACGAAGGAGAATGCCCGACCATGGCTCGCCTGGTTGGCGTCGACCTCCCCCGCGACAAGCGGCTGGAGATCGCTCTCACCTACATTTTCGGGATCGGCCGCACGCGCGCGCTCGAAACCCTCAAGGCCACCGGTGTGAACGGCGACCTCCGCGTTCACCAGCTCACGGACGAGGAACTCGTCCCGCTGCGCGACTACATCGAGGCGAACTACAAGATCGAGGGTGACCTCCGTCGCGAAGTTCAGGCCGACATCCGTCGCAAGATCGAGATTCAGTGCTACCAGGGCATCCGGCACCGCCGTGGCCTTCCCGTGCACGGTCAGCGCACGCAGACCAACGCACGCACCCGTAAGGGCAAGAAGAAGACCGTGGCCGGTAAGAAGAAGCCCGGTAAGAAGTAGTCCGCGTAGCCGCAGGACCGAAGACCTCAGGAGTGAAGGCAAAGAATGCCTCCTAAGAGCCGCCAGGGTGCACCGAAGAAGGTGCGCCGCAAGGAAAAGAAGAACGTCGCTCACGGGCACGCCCACATCAAGAGCACGTTCAACAACACGATCGTTTCGATCACCGACCCGAGTGGGAACGTGATCTCCTGGGCCAGCGCCGGCCACGTCGGGTTCAAGGGCTCTCGCAAGTCCACCCCGTTCGCCGCGCAGATGGCCGCGGAGAACGCCGCCCGCCGCGCCATGGAGCACGGCATGCGCAAGGTCGACGTCTTCGTCAAGGGCCCCGGCTCCGGTCGTGAGACCGCGATCCGCTCGCTGCAGGCGACGGGTCTTGAGGTCGGGTCCATCCAGGACGTCACCCCCGTGCCGCACAACGGCTGCCGTCCGCCCAAGCGCCGTCGCGTCTGAGCCCAGGAGAAGATAGAAAATGGCTCGTTACACGGGTGCGGACTGCAAGCTCTGCCGCAGGGAGAAGACCAAGCTCTTCCTCAAGGGCAAGAAGTGCGAGTCCGCGAAGTGCCCCATCGAGATCCGTCCTTACCCGCCGGGTGAGCACGGCCGCGGCCGTCCCAAGGAGTCTGAGTACCAGCTCCAGCTCCGCGAGAAGCAGAAGACCCGCCGCATCTACGGCGTCCTCGAGAAGCAGTTCCACAACTACTACGAGGAAGCCAACCGCAAGACCGGCAAGACCGGCGAGAACCTCCTCCAGATCCTGGAGAGCCGTCTCGACAACGTGGTCTACCGCGCCGGTTTCGCCGAGTCGCGCGACGCCGCCCGCCAGCAGGTCCGTCACGGCCACATCCTGGTGAACGGCAAGAAGGTCGACATCCCGTCGTACCGGGTGCGCGAGCACGACATCGTCGAGGTCCGCGAGAAGTCGCGCAACCTCCTGCCCTACGAGGTGGCCCGCGCCACCGCCGGTGACAAGACGTACCCGGCGTGGCTCGGCGTCGTCCCGGACGCGCTGCGCGTCCTGGTCCACCAGCTCCCGGTCCGTCAGCAGATTGACACCCAGGTCCAGGAGCAGCTGATCGTCGAGCTCTACTCCAAGTAGCGGCTCCTTTTGAAATTCCGGGCAGCCGTAACATGCTTCTAACCCATCCCCAAAAAGACCTGATCCACCACCGCCGGTGCGGCACCCCGAACGGAAAGGACAC